>NZ_JBFRFR010000116.1:0-16942 GCF_052114925.1 Bradyrhizobium sp. 2TAF36
GTCSACGCTGGAACGGGTGGGGCGTCGATCTCAACAACAGCCGCTTCCAGCCGGCTGACATGGCGGGCCTGACCGCGGCGCAGGTGCCGCGCCTGCGGCTGAAATGGGCCTACGCGTTTCCCGGCGCCTCAGTGTCCTTTGCGCCGCCGACGATCATGGGCGGCCTGCTGTTCATCGGCGGCACCGACCGCAAGGTGCATGCGCTTGATGCGCGAACCGGCTGCACGCTGTGGACGTTCGCGATCGATGCGGCGGTGCGCGCCGCGATCACGGTCGCACCGCTCCCCGGCTCCGATCAGTTCGCGATCTTCTTCGGTGATTTGCGCGCCAACGCCTATGCCGTGAACGCGCTGACGGGGGCGCTGATCTGGAGGACGAAGGTGGAGGAGCATCCGGCCGCGCGCATCACCGGCGCACCGGTGCTGCATTCCGGCGTGCTCTACGTGCCGGTGTCCTCGCTCGAGGAAGCCGCCGGCTCGCAAGCCTCTTACGAATGCTGCACCTTCCGCGGCAGCGTGGTGGCGCTGGAGGCCGCGACCGGCAAGCCGGTCTGGCAAGCCTATACGATCCCGGAAGTGCCGCATCCGACCGACAAGAACGCGAGGGGCGTGCAGCTGTTCGGCCCGTCCGGTGCCGCGATCTGGTCGGCGCCGACGATCGATGCGAAGCGCGGCGCGACCTATGTCGCGACCAGCAATTCCTATTCGAATCCGCCATCCGCGACGAGTGACGCGATTCTCGCCTTCGATCTTGCGACGGGAAAGCTGCTCTGGAGCCAGCAGGCCACGCCGAAGGACGCTTATGTCGTGGCATGCTACGGCGTGGACAAGACCAATTGTCCCGAGGATCACGGACCCGACCACGATTTCGGCCAGTCGCCGATTCTGGTAACCCTGCGCGACGGCAGGCGCGTTCTTGCCATCGCACAGAAATCCGGCGTCGTGCACGCGCTCGATCCCGACGACGGTGGCAAGATCCTGTGGCAGACGCGGATCGGGAAGGGCGGTGCGCTTGGCGGCAGCGAATGGGGCTCGGCGGCCGATCAGGACCGCATCTATGTCGCGAACTCCGACGTGCGTTTCCTGCGTGACGGCACCAGGCGTCTCGACTCCACGCAAGGCGGCGGCCTGTTCGGGCTCGATCTCGCCAGCGGGGCAGTCGTGATGGAGGTGCCTCCGGTCGCCTGCGGCGATCGTCTCCAATGCAGCCCCGCGCTGTCGGCGGCGGTCAGCCTGATCCCCGGCGTCGTGTTCTCCGGCGGCGTCAGCGGCTTCCTGCGGGCCTATGCCAGCGACGGCAAGCTGCTCTGGGAGTTCGACACCGCGCAGGATTACAAGGCCGTCAACGGCGTCCCCGCCCATGGCGGCGCGATCGATGGTCCCGGACCGGTCATCGCCGGCGGCATGCTCTACACCAATTCCGGCTACGGCCAATGGAGCGGCGTCGCCGGCAACGTGCTGCTGGCGTTCGAGGTGGGGACGGAGTGAGCGGGACGTTCGGAGGCGCGATGATCGATGCCCGATGCAGTTGTGGCGCCGTTGCATTGTCGCTCGCGGGGCCATCCCGCGCGGTCGTTGCTTGTCACTGCATGGACTGCCAGCGCCGAACCGGTGCGCCCTTCGGCGTCGGTGCCTTCTACGCGGCTGAGGCCGTCGCGATCTCGGGGACCCCAAGCGAATACGTTCGCAAGGCCGCGAGCGGCGGCAAGGTCCGCAGCTACTTTTGCACTCATTGCGGTTCGACGGTCTATTGGAAGGCGGACAATCTGCCAGGGATGATCGGCGTCGCCGTCGGCGCGATGGCGGATCCGAATTTCCCGGCTCCGCTAAGATCGGTTTTCGAGCAGTCGAAACATGGCTCGGTCGACATCAATGGTGCGGAGCACTTTCAGCAAAGCATTGCGCCGAAAAATGCAAGCTGAGGTTTCCGCCTCAAGCGCGGGTGCCGGCTGAGGGGGTTGAACCCCCGACCTTCGAGGCGATCTACGAAGCTTGACCACAGCGCTGGGCATGTGGTGCGCGTTCCCGTTCACTGCCGCACTGCTGTTTGTGGTGCTCGGTTGAGGCGGCTCACGCTCGCGGCCGCCTTCGGGGTCGCATTGTCGGCCGCGCCGGCGTATGCCGCCGATCCCAATCCATACGCCTGTTTCGGCGGCGCGCGTTACGTCGCCATGGGCGCCGGCTTCCAGTGCGCGGATCTGCCGGCGTTCTGTGCAGGCGCGCGGGTCCTGCTGGCCGAGGCTGGCGGCAATGAAGCTGCGGCCGAGAAGCTTGCGCGAAGCCGGGCCATCGCCGGCTGTCGATCGCGCTCGCGCATAGTTTCCGTAAATAGGGAGGGACTCATGCGGAGCTATGTCATCGACGCCGTGCTCGCGCTCGTGGGGCTGTGGTTCGTGGCTATCCGCGCGCGGATGTTGAGCTGTGGGAACGCTAGGTTCTTAGTTCCGGTTCCGCAATGAAGCTCAGCTTAGGCTTGCCACATAAGTCACCTTGCCGCGCGGTGAAAAACCGCGCGACGATGAGTAGCATTGCTTTTTTGATTGCCCGGTTCGTTCTTCTTGGAGAGCAGATTTTTTCGATCGTGGGTGCGCTCTCGCGAGAAGCCAGCACATGATTGAGCTTTGGAACAAGTGGTACGGGACCTTGGCCTCTCGAGGCGCTGGCAGCCGTCGTCGTTATTGCCGTGGTGACCGCTGGCATTCTTACGCTCATTGAGAGTCAGCGGCATAGGACAAAACATTGATGGGGAGACGTCGGAAAACGATCAGCTAGACCAGAGTAGTTCAGCAGGTGAGTGGCGCTAGAATGCTCCTACGCAGGAGGATCAAATGATCCTTTCTCGTGCAAGTCGGACAAACAGGAATGCTTCTTGGCGGCAAGCATTTTGCACATGCGCGGTGTTGAGCATACTGGTCGCAGCTCCTGCATTCTTGATGATACTCCTGCTGGATTCCCAGCTCGTCTTGCCAGCGCTCAGTATTCTATTTTTCTCAGACGCGATGATCACTGCGGTCTTGGCTTGGGCAAAGTCGGGAAATGCGACATTAGAAAATGTAACGCTATGGGATGTTGCCGGGGCATTGACCATGTTGGGTTGTGCCGCAGCGATTCTTGGCGAACCAGATCAAGTGGCACTTCTTTTCAAGCAACCGGTCAGACTACATTCGGACGCGGTTCTAGGCGATAGCGCTAGCCCCTGATAACCGGCGGCGTTAGGACCCCGTTTCTTGGTGGCAGGTATCGGTCAACCGATCCGATAGACGTATGCGATCTCGCTTGCAGCTGCCCATTCCCCCGCGGCGGGGACATGACCGTGCCTGATTATTTCGATACAGATGTCCTTAGCGTATTCTTGCAGATCGTTCTGATCGACCTGGTGCTTGCTGGCGATAACGCCATCGTCATCGGTCTTGCTTCAGCCGGACTTCCTGAGGCGCAACGAGGCAAGGCGATTTTGATCGGTATTGTTGCTGCGACGATACTGCGCGTCTTACTCGCCGGGTTGGCGACGCAAATCCTCCAGATCGTCGGCCTCTTGCTCGCTGGCGGGATCCTGTTGTTGTGGGTATGCTGGAAAATGTGGCGAGAGTTGCGCACATCCTCCACAGAGCCAACAGGTGCGATGGACACTGCTGGAGCAATTGCAGGCAGCAAAGCTCGCAAAACACTCGCTCAAGCGAGTTGGCAGATTGTCGTGGCCGACGTTTCCATGTCTCTCGACAACGTTCTGGCCGTGGCAGGGGCAGCACGCGAGCATCCGATGATCTTGATTTTCGGCCTGGGGCTTTCCATCGCGATGATGGGCGTGGCCGCTTCTTTCATTGCGCGCCTTCTGCAAACTTATCGATGGATTGCTTACGTCGGTCTAGCCGTCATCCTTTATGTGGCGGGTGACATGGTCTTTCGCGGGACGTTGGATGTCATCAACGTTGCGTCGATATGAGATGCTGTTTCACCCTAGGTATCCTAAGTCGTCAGGCAGAATTCGAACGCGGTACGCATAGGCTGCAGATGGGGCGTGAAGCCCGCCGAAGAAAGGGCCGCCTTTGTGGGGCGGCCCTGTCCAAAGTCTATCGACGCCGGTCAAAAAAATTAGGTTAGAGCAAAGCCAGCCCCGGGAATGAAAACAACTAAGGGTACAAGCGCCGCGCCCGGTTGAGGGACATCGAAATAAAACAAGCTAAGCGCTGGTGCCGGCTGAGGGGATTGAACCCCCGACCTTCGGTTTACAAAACCGCTGCTCTACCGCTGAGCTAAGCCGGCAAAACTCTGATTTATCAAGCGCCTGGGGATATTCCAAATCGAACGTCATAGCAACCTTGGCCCTAAGTTGGCCCAATGGCCAAGCCCTTCGTCAGAAGGCCGATCTTCTCGGCTGCCGACTCGTCACCCTTCTGGGTTCTCTTAGCGTAGACCTTGAGCAAAACGCTAGGGTCATGGCCGAGCCTTTTTGCGACCGTGTGAACCGGCGTCCCCTGATCTAGCAACCAGGTTCCATGGGATACCCGTAGATCGTGGAGGCGGATCGAAAATCCGAGGATCTTGGCCGCGCGGTTGGTGAATTGTTTGGTGATGCTGTCGGGATGCCGAGGCTCGGTCGGCTGGCCGTCAGGGGCCGCAAATATAAGCCAGTCGTCCGGGATGCGGACGAGGCTAAGGTCAACCTCGACGCCGTCGGGTGCACCAGCGACTATCCTCTAATAGCGCGCGCATTTTGAGCAGCAGCGCCACGAGAGTGTCGTCGAGCACGATCGTGCGCTTGCCGCGCTCAGACTTAGGGTCCTTGAACTGAAGCCCGTACTTCTTTGTGTATTCTAGCGCGCGTTCAATGCGCAGTGTCTTTGCGGTTGGATTGAGGTTGGACCAGCGCAGTGCCAGCGCCTCCCCGCGGCGCATGCCGGTGAGGGCCATCAAGAACGTAAAATCGAAAAGCGTTGACCCGCGAAAGCCCTCGACCAATGCCGTGATCTTCTCTTGTTCGAGCGCTTGGCCAATGTCGGAGTCGCCGGCCGAGGGTTTCTTGATGGCGGCTGCCGGGCTGACCTGAAGGAGCTTGCCAATATCAACGGCCGCCTGCAGGCAAGCCTTGAGCACGGTAGCGACGTGATTTCGGGTGCGAGGCGCCAGCGCAGTTAGTTCGGCATATAGCTTCTGGATTTCGATGGGCTTTATCTGCTGCAGCGGTCGCTCGCCCAACTTCGGCAGCACATGCTTCTTCAGCAGGTCCTCATAGCGCGCCACCGTCTTGTGCTGGCGCTCTGCCGTCTTCAGCGCAATCCAATCAGCGGCCCACTGTGACAATGTCTTCTTGTCGGGAGCGACGTGCATACCCTTGCCTGCATCTGTCAGCAGGCCGCGAAGCTTGTCTGCCGCTTCCTTACGTGTGCCGCGGAAGGTGAGGGAGTGCCTGATGTCGCCGACGTAATAGCGCAGCCGCCAAGAACTTTCGCCGCGCTTCTGAATGCTACCTTCGCCGTGCGAACGCTTCATTTCGAGCCTGCCATTTCTATTTGAAGAAAAGCGGCCAGCCTTCTGATGCTAGCGGCCTCAATGTCAGCGCTGATCCTAATTGCCGAGCGCGGCTGCGGTGCGGACGACGCAAATAATGATGCAAAGGACGCATTGGGCCGGCCGAAAGTGAGCGAAGCAGTGTTGTTGTGTCGGTGTACGGTAAAAGATCCAAGGCTCTCCGCCTTCTCCCTGGACATCAGCACGGCCGCTAAGGCTGACTGCAAATTTGTCTCTCCCGTCCATGGACATCTGTCAAAATCCTTACGGGATTTGCCGGGACGATAGTCCGGTGGAATGTCCTCAAACGGTGTTGCTCGGCAAAAGGCGCGCACTCTGATGTCGGTGTCTTGCAAGGTATCGGCTGCAAGCAAGGCGATGATAATCGCGGCGACTCCGCTTCCGTCCAGTGGTGTTCCGCTACCGGGGCCGCGCCCTTCAACGACTTTCAGCACGCCTAACTCCGCAAGAGCTCGCTGGCGCGTGTAGAGCGCGTCCGCCGTAGTGCCGAACAATTTTGCCATATCAGGGAGGAACGCTTTCAGGCTTGCCATGACGCGAACGTTACCAAAAAAGAGCAGTGGTTGTCCAGCAGCACTATTGCGAACCAAGCGTGAACCATATAGTGCTGTGTCAGCACCATTGGAGAATGCCGCAGTGACAGATGACCGTCTCGTTTACGAAGTCCCCGAGGCCGGAGCCATGCTCGGCTTAACTCGTAACGGCAGTTACGAAGCCGCAAAGCGGGGCGACATCCCCACAATCAGAATCGGCAAGCTAATCCGCGTGCCAAAGGCGGCGTTTCACCGGATGCTTGAAGAAGCCGGCACGAAATGAGCTTGCGCGAAACCGCCGACGATTACCCGCACATCGTTGTGATGCTGAACTCGAACTGGCGCGTCGTCCAATGCACGGACGCAGTCCAATGGGTTCTGCAGCGCCGCGGATCGCCAGATAAGCCACGTAGAGACGATTGGCGGGGTCGCAGCTACTGCCGTACCCGGGACGCGTTGATCCGCTGTGCGCGTGAGTATTCCGGGACCATCGATCCGAAAGCTTCTGCAGTCTTGGCCGCCTTACCTGTGCGGATCGAAGTCGAGGGCGGCACGGTGCTCGGCGGTCTAGTCAGCATGGCAGCCGAGTGCCTCGCCGCAGCCGCTGATAGGGCCGGGCCATGAACGCCCTGGTCCATCAGCGCGACGACGGCCGCTATCAACTCGGCCTCGCCGACGATGCCGCCGGCCCGTTCGAGACGCGGGCATTCGCAGAGGCCGTCGCCGCCCACGAGCTCGCGCGCGCCGCGTGGTTGCGGCGGCATAGCAGACATCTCCCCAAGTTCAGCGAAGGAGCACCAGCATGACCAGCCGTCACCGGCAGTCCGCCGTTGTGATTGATCTTGAACACGCTCGAGACGTGAACCGAGCCGAGGCGGTGGCGCTGCTGGAGCACCATAAGCGCGCCGATGCGCTTGCGTGGGCGATCAACAGGTTCGCGCGCCGGCGGGTCGTCAAAGGATACACGATTGCCGAAGTGGTGTCCGAGCTGCGGAACGAGGCCGACATCATTGAAGCGGTCGGCATAGAGGATCTGCCGAAGAACCAAGGGAAATCAGCTTAACCCACAAAAAACGCCGGCAGGTTGGAGGGCCCACCGGCGTCAAAGGATTAATATGCGTACCAGTACAAAATCACAAAACTCCGCTGACATCAAGACTTTTGGTGGCGATGAATACGAAGATCGCGATAGCAAGGCTGTACTCGCCCGCAGTCGGCTCGCGGACGCTCGCAAGTTGTTCGAGCGCCGCTTCTGGAAAGTGATTCCCCGGAATGAACGAGGAATGCGCATCCTGCGCTGGCGCGCCGATCACGCCTGGCTGGCGGGTCCGGCGAACCCGAAACGTTCCGTCCGGCGGTGGTGCCGAAAATGGGCACCGTGGCTGACCGACGGAGAACTCAGTCAGATTGTCGGGAAGACCGAGGGCACGAACAAGCGTTGGTCCAATGACCAGTGTGCTGCCGTGCTTGAGGTCTCACTGCGCATCAGTCGGCATCTCCGGTTTCGTTTCATCGGTGCTAATGACGACCCAAACTACGAGATCAGGAATGCGCTGAAGCGAGAGGATGCAGCGAAACGGTCTCGCAAATACCGCGCCGCCCGCAGTACCTCCGGCAAACGCGGTAGGCCGGCCCTTCAGCTTTCGGACGCAGAAAAGCTGCAACGGCAGAGGGCGCAGGATGCCGAACGCGCAAGGCGCCATCGTGCGTCACGGAAAAATGCGTCACGCGACATAAGTAAGATTAGGACGCGTGACGGATTAAAGCGTGACGTCGAGAGCCGTACAAACAAGGATTTTGATGAACGCGCGCAGGCGCGCGTCGGTCAACAAACCAAAGATTCGATCGGGGTAACCTCCGATATCCCGTCCAAAAATCAGTCATTGGCTGGGCTACCGATCGGAGCTGGCGCTCCTATACACGCGGCGATCGTTTTTGAAGAGCCGATTGGACAGACAGTCGCAGCAGGTCGTGGCGGCGTTGGGCGACCGGCCCAGCCTCCGCGCACCAGAATTCGGCGGACATTCCGACCCACCCACCGCCAGCGCGAGATAGCGCACGATATGGGCGTCCCCACCGAGAGGGTGAACGGGGAGTACGAAACCTTCACGTACTGGGGCATCGCGAGCGGCGCGTACTCGGGCAATTGGGATGAGGCTTGGCGGCGATGGATCATCAAGACCGCAGCCATCGACGACGCGATGAACGCATGGAGGGCGGTATGAGCGCTCCTGCCATTCGCTGGAACTACAGACCGATCCAGAGCCCCGCGACGATCGCGGCCGCTCCGACCACAAGTATCGCGAGGTCGACGACCAGCCAGTCAGGCGCGCGCTTCGGTTTGCCTTCAGTAGTCATGGGGACATCCTGCCGAAGGATGACGCGGGCGCCTATGATCCAGCTCACACAGTGTACCGCTGGTCGGCGCTCTGCACCGCTTCCTCCAGCTGCGCACCGCCCCGATCCGTTCGGGTGCTTGAGACAGCATACAGAGCAACGGCCCCCCAGCGCCCGCCGTAGCAGCGGCAATCGCACTTCTAGGAAGCTCGCACAGAGGCGCTCTCTCGCTGGACAGTCTTTCGCGACACGGAGAACGGCGCGCGCAACGGCGGCCGCCTCAGAGCCGGGTCGGGGGCGAATTCGCGGAAATCTCCAAGGTACCTTTCCGCGGGAAAAATCGATCGCGGCGCGCGACGCCGCAGTGATTCAGCGTAGCCGGAATTTCGAAAATCGTCGTTTCCGGTTCCGGTTTGACCCGATAGGAGCATCGCAATGACAGCAACGAGATCTTCCGAACCAGTTTTCGTTTCCCAGATCGAACTGGCTCGCGACCTTAACCTGACCGATCGCCGGGTTCGTCAACTCGTCGATGAGCGGGTTCTGCCGCCAGCACGCCCTGAGGGGCACGATTTGGAGCTCTCGCGCCAGCGCTATCGATTGTTCAGCAGCGGCTCGGAGCGTGAGTGGGACCTATGCTTTGACGAGGCCGAGGACATAGCGCGGATTGCCGGGGAATTAGACAAACGGGCGTTCGAGGATGATGCCGGACTAGAAGACGTTAAAGCGGCGAGCATCGCGATCCAGCGGAGCACGGTGCTGATGAGCTTTCTCACGGCCTGCAAATCGAAATCCGATGCTGAGCGAAAGATGTTTTGGAACATTTGGGATCGCGAGGAGGGTCAGGCGTTGAGCGCGCTACTTGCGCACGCGATGAAATTGATGGGGAAGACGCACCTCAGGACCGACGATGGCGAACTGATCGAGATGGTTCCGCCGGAGGAGAGGATCGCAAAGAAGCGACCGAGGCCGAAAAAGAAGCGCGGACGCGCTAAAGCGTCCACCCGTCGCCGGTGAGCAAGAGCAACCCCGACATGACCGACACCACGAGCACGATGAGCGACGCCGAGATCGCAGCGCAGGTAGATTTCCATAAAGCTTCGCTCGAAGCCTTGCTCAAACTGCAACAAGCACGCGCGCCGGCCGTACCGGTGATTTCGCAGCCGGACGCTGCGAGAAAGCAACTCGTTGCGGAGCGTCGTCCTCGCTGGGAACTAGCTGCGAGAGCATTCAGGAGGTTCGGCTTCGAGCCGCATACGGTGCGTCGAATCTGCTCGAACCATCTGGAGTGGGCAAAACGGCTTACGGACGGCGCCTGGCATGTCGACGCCGACTTGTTCGACGAATTCGCGGCTCGCGTAGAGCGCGGTGAAGCGACGTTCGCGGTGTCCGCCAAGTCCGCGTTGTCGGTAGCGTCAGATGCGCAGCCGTTGTTTAGTTATGCCGAGACCAGTTCGATAGACGAGGATCAAAAGTGACAAAGATCGCGAAGCAACTCACGCAAGCGCGCGCCGACTTGGCGGCGGGAGACCAGGCGCTGATCGCTCTGGATGCGGAGAAGGCCGATGCCCTCAAGAGTTCCGCAGCTTTTTCGAAATGGCGCCTTGCCCACGAGGAAGCTGAACTCGAACGTGAACGCCTCGGGTTGCTCGTCGACAAGCTGGCAGGCGAGCTCGAACAAGAGGCCGCCGATGCCGCTAGCGCCGACCTGGCATCTCGCAGGGCTGAACTGGAGAAGCAAAGCGCCGCCTTGGCGCGCCGAATATCCGAGGAGGGCGGTGCTGCGGCCGCAACACTGGTTCAGCTCGCCGAGGAAGCCCGGGCCGACGCAGAGGCGGTCGAGCAGCTCAACCGTGAACTTCCCGATGAACGGCGGCTACTTCATGCAGACCATATCGCGCGCCATCGCGATCCGGCGCCGCGGGAAGACATCAAAGAGACCGTCGTCGATTTGTGGACTTTCGAGCAGAGCGGCGAGATTGTTGGCGATCCGGACGACGTGGTCGAACACTCATATGAGCGCGGGCTCATCCGGTCCCCCATGCGCAATGTCCCAGTTGTCCGCCGAAGGTTTCGGCAGATCACCTATCTGGAGCAGGGCGACCGTGAATGGGCCGAGTCGCTCGGATCGGTGCTGCGTCTCCCGCGTTTCGATGGCCCCGGTTTGTTGTTCGATCGCGGTCATGCCGTCGAACCAACGCCGCGCCGTGAGCTGGTCGAGTTGGTCCCCGCCCACGGCGCCCCCGCCAAGCCGGTCAACAACGAGGCCGCGTGAATGGTCGCGCAGGATTCGCCGCGCACTGCATAGAAGAGGACCGAAGCGTTGGATTATCTTCCACATCTCGCCGCACTCGTGTTGAACACGCCGCTTGCGATCTTGCCGAAGAAAGCAGCGACGATCGCGGCCGTCCTCGGCCCGAGGATCGGTGTAGATGTCGGCGCCCTTGCGACACCTGATTGGTCGGTGTCCGCCGCGCGGCCGGCGACTAATGCATCAATCGGCTATGCGAAGCTGGGGCTTGGCGTGGCGATCATCTCCGTTGTCGGATCACTTGTTTCGCGTGCCATTTTCCTCGAAGCCGAAAGCGGCCTGGTTTCGTACGATCGTGTGAAACGCGCCGTCTTGGCGGCGGATCGGGATGAAGAGGTTACCAGCGTTATTTTGGATATCGACTCGCCTGGAGGCGCTGCTGCTGGAGCGTTTGAGTGCGCTGATGTAATTTCCTCGGTCGCCAAACGCCGCCCGGTTGTGGCAGTTTGCAACCAAATGGCCTGCAGTGCCGCTTACGCCTTAGCCGCGGCAGCGAGCCGAATAGTGGCGGCACCCTCGGCTATCGTTGGCTCCATCGGCGTCATTGCGTTACACGTCGACTATTCACGCAACCTTGATGCTCACGGGATCACTCCGACGCTGATCCACGCTGGCGCCCACAAGGCTGACGGAAATCCGTACGAGCCTTTGGCCGACGACGTCCGCGCAGACATCCAGCGCGAGATTGATCGTTACATGACTCTATTCGTCAGTAGCGTCGCGGCGCACCGGCCTTCGCTGACCGAAAAAGCGATCAGAGCCACCGAAGCTCGGACCTATATCGGCGCCGAAGCCGTGGCCGTCGGCCTGGTCGACTCCGTCGGGACGATTGAAAGCGTGATCTCCGAAATGGCGGGTCTACATCCGGAAGCGAAAAAGAAACTAGACAAATACGATCGCACCGAACTGCTGTACGGCAAGGCCGAGGCCGTGGATCAACGGATTCAAGACGTTCATGCCGCCGGCGTACGCGCCGGGATGGCCGCAGCGTTGGCAGGTCGCGGATTCGTGTAACCAAACCGAAAACGGTCGCCGCCGGTGGGCACGCTTTCGAAGCTGCCGGCGTCCGGCGCCGCGCGATTTCCTCGGTCCCGCGGCGCCACATTCACGAAACACAATCCTAGGACCGCAAAATGCCCGCTAGAAAATCCGCCGCCCCAATCAACCTGGACGCCGTCAAGCGTGAGGTCGTTTCCGAGGAGGTAGTCCGGCTGTGGTGTCTCGCTGAAACCGGCGTGCTGATCGGCAACCAGCACGCCGTCGCCGACCGCGGCGACGGCCGCGGCACCGTCCTGGTCCCGGCCGTCAGGACAATACCGCAAGGTCGACTTCTACACCGCCGGCGAGCGTCATGCGACCGAGCTCGCGCCGCTCGCGCCGTATCGCCGCTGACGCCGCACACCGAATAGGAGGGGTGCGATAATGAACGGCGGGAAATTGCGATTTTACGATGAAACTCGCGGCTTTGGATTCATCAAGTGCGACGACGGCACCGGTGATGAATTCGTTCATGCAACCGCCTTCCAACGCTCTGAGATCAAGCCGGCGATCGGCCTGAGACTTTCATTCGAGCGGGCCGAGCTGCCCGATGGTCGAACGCGGGCCGTCAAGTTGCGTTTGGAGATTGCGTGAAGTTTGATTTGGTGGAGCGAGATTTCGCTCCGTCATTGCACCCAAGAAGGTAGCGCCGGATGTACGCGCCGCCTTCTTGGGGAAGCCCCCGGTTGCCGACAGCGGACCCGCCGTCGCCGACCGCGGCGGCGGGCCTTATTCTATAGGGTTTCCAGAGCCCTGCTGACACGGTCAGGTAGGGTGGTGGCCGCCGCATCAAAACGCACTGAGAGGGTGTACCATGGCAAAGCGACCGCGTCCTTCCCGGGTGGACGACGACGAGGAGGACATCCCGCCGCGGGCGAACTACGTGGCTCCGCCGCAGCCTTGGGTGAATGACGGCGCCGCCGCGAAGGAAGTGCGCGAGATTCTGGACGCCTTCGAAGTTGGCGAGATAGACGAGCCGACGCGTTTCGAACTTCAAAGGATTGTTCACCGGAGTGCTCGTTGGTTGTAGCTCGGCATCCCTGGGGCGCGGCCCGGGCGGGAGCATGTGACGATAGTGCTTCGATGCATTCTGGAATCGGAGGGTAACGAGGCTGCGCTATGCGAACCGATCGTTCGGGCCGTTGCTGGCGTCGTTCGGGAGTTCGAGGATCACGGCCTCAAGCTTGTCGAGGCCTTCGATTCAATTCCACTACTGCGCATCATGTCGATGATGCGGGAGCTCGAATACTTCAGCGCGACCGATGCCCCGATGGCGCTCTCCATTATTCTGCGGAACAAGCTCCGGCGCATCTTGATCAAGCCCGAGCCTGAGCCTGTGAAGCGAAGCAAGGCAGAACGGCTCGCCGCGGAGAAGGCGGCGGCCGCGGCAGACAAAGCGGCGGCTGCGGCGGTGCGTGGTGCTGCGAACGCGCGAAACATCGAGATCGGCCGGCAGATAGCAGCGCTGCGGGATCAGACGCCAAACAACCGGGCATTTGGCCGACTGCGCAACAAGCAATTTGACGTCGACACAGTGGCGGCGTGCGAGATGATGCGGGTGGCGCGGATGTATGGAACCAGGCCTGAGATATATCGCAGCAACGTCGCATGGCAGACGTTGGCGGAGTTGTCGGCCACATGTCTATCGCCAGCGCACCGCCGAGACTTCGAACGCCGCATTGTCGCCGGCGAGCCCGTGAGGGCGAAGGAAATAGCCGCCGCTCGTTCGTGAGGTGGTTATCTCCCGTCAGTTGTGATGGGGCGGTGTCCGGGAACGGATACACCGCGGCTTCTCGCCGCGTTGGCTCCGGARCAAAAAGAGGGGCGCCCCCCTTTTCGGTCTGGTCTCCGCCTCTCCGGTCGAACTGCTTCAGCGGCTTCGAATTTTTCCGCTGGGAGGTTGGCTACGCGGACGGCTTGGTTGCGCTGGTGCTCGGAGATACCGGCGCCTTCTGCGGCCTCCTTCTGCGAAATCAAAGGGAGGACATCCTCCTTTTGTTTCAACGCATTATCGGCCGTGCATCAAACTGCTTCAACAACTCTCCCATACGACGCACGGCGCGTGCCCCCTTCTGTGAAAGATGAGAGACTGACAGATGAAACGATTATTCCCTGACGAGCCTTTGGGCGAGCCCGTGAAGGGCTTCGACGAAACGTTCAGCGCTGAGACTGTATATTGGTGGAAGCATTCTTCCCAGTTCGCGAGCAATGCGCTCATTGCCAAGGACATGGCCGCGTCGGAATAATGGCCTGCTGGTACTGCGGCGCCACCGGCCAGAGGCCGACGCACCCGAATGGTATGCTCGGAGGTGAGAAATGAGCATCGATAGACTGATGGAAGCTATCGCGACCGCGCTCCCTGAAACGACCCGGAGAGGCCGTCGAACGGTCCGGGAGGTATGCCTGACCTACGACCAGGAAAGCTGGCGAGCTATCGCAGGCGGCCATCCTGCCGTGCATATCGGGGAATGGGGTGGAGATTTTAAGGGCGAAGGAGAGACCGCTGAAGCGGCCCTGACAGCGCTCATGAACGGCATCAAATCAGCCGGGCRCATCTGAGCAGGATGTGAAGCGATGAAGAGGACGGTCAAGAGCTTGTCTTTAATGCTTACCGAGCCGGAGCATCAGACGATCTGATTTGGCGCGCAGCACAAGCAGAGTTCCCGCACAAATTCTGGTCACGATGATGGTGGGCCTCGTCTTGATCGCGGCTATCATCGCTATATTCGAGGTCGCTAACGCGCTGGAGCGTCGGCGCCTGCGGTAAGGCCGGCGTACGGTCGCGCCAGCTTACGGTGGCCCCCAATGGAGCTCCCAGCCAAGGCGTCAGTGTCAGGGCTTAACCCTTCGCCGAGTTCCACGTCTCGCAGATGGGGAAAGCCGACCAGAATGGTCGCCAGATGAGGCGGCCTTACTCGTTCTGGCTACTTTTGATTTGCCGGATATATTCGTCTGCGAGAGCAAGCAGGCGCTGTGCGATGATCGGGTCGTTGACTTGGCGTGCCAGCCTTCGGCACTGCTCCGTCTTCGCGATCAGAGCGAACTCTAGTTCCCAGCGCTCTTCCGATGTCTGCACCATCCGGTGTTATTACACCCAACCCGTAAAGTCCGCACTGGAAGATTCGGCCCGTAGTGCTACGGGGACTCGCGGTTCCTAGTCTTTCGCCAGCAGATCTTCGCCCGTCGACTTAAGCCGCACATATGTCCCGCTCTCGTGCAGCTCTAGCCAGCCTTGTGCGACAGCATATCTGAGCCCGGCGCCGAACTCGGTGCCGCTGCCCTTCAGCTCGAACATGAACGGCGCGTTGATCCTCTCGATGTAGATGCGGCCGTCCTGGACAGCCTCGATGTTGGCTGCGAGTTCGACCAGCTTTCGCGCGGCGACTTCCGAGTCGGCAAAGGCACGTTCGACAGTGAGCTTCATGCAGATCGACTACCCGATTCTTCGCAAGGGTGGGCTACTTCATCCGCACTTATGATTTTTGGCGTGCAGCGCAGTTCGATCGCCGGTCATCTCTCCGACGTAGTCGTCGATTGCGGTCACAAGCTTCTCGCGGTTACGGCGGACCTCGGCGATGTAGTGCAAGCCTCATGGCGTCGTTGCTGGCGGGATCGCTGGGGTCGCATGCGCTGCCTAACGTGCTGGAGAGACCGTTGGGGCCGCGTACGCTGCAGGTGAGGACGGCAAGAAGCCCCGCCAGCGCGAACCAAGTAGTAGATCGCAAGGGAACGAACGAGCGTCGCGGTGTTTTACCTCTCGTCGTAATCGTAAGGAGAGTGTAATGCGACCGACCAAGGTTCTCTTAGTGATCAGCTTCGTCGCTGCCACAGCAACTGCTATTCCTGGCGTGGCTGATGCCCGTGGTGGGCGCGGAGGCGGCGCTCACTTCCATGGTGGTGGTGCGCATTTCCATGGAGGCGGCGCACGCTACCACGGTGGTGGTGCGCACTGGCACGGTGGAGGGGCACGCTGGGCTGGTGGCGGTCGCTATTACCGTGGCGGCTATCGCGGTCCAGATTGGGGGGCTGCCGCCGCTGGTGTAGCAACAGGCGCTGCGCTGGGAGCCGCGGCTGCGTACGGTTCATCTTGTTACCAGCAGCAATGGAATGGATATAGCTATGTAACAGTGAGGGTCTGCTAGTACTCTGGACCAATCGTATGGGACCCGCCGGCGTGAACCGGCGGGTGTACCGGAGCGTTGCGGCCTACACTCAATGCTTCCGCCTAAGCCTTTCGAACAATTCCCGTACTTCAGGACTCAACTGTTCCGGTGCGGCGTAAGGCGCATTCGGCCAACGTCGCAGTTGGAACGTCGGCGCTTCCACTAACGAGCCGCGAAGGCAATACGGAGAACCTTGAAGCCCTTAATATCGGGGAACGCCTCGGCCGCGTCCGAGGAAACCAGTTTCACTACTGCGGCTTGTACATCTCCGTTGATGAGTCGATCGAGCGGACTGGCGTCGCTTACTGAAAGCTGGACATCTGTAGCACCCACGGCCGCCAATGCGATAAGGATGTCCTCTTCGACCGCTGACTGCGCCATATCGATAGCGACATTCAGGCCGTTGAGCGCGGAGGCTGATCTTACGTCCGGACGGGAAAGCAGGAGAGCGACCAGCGGCGAGGAAGCGTCACCACCCTTGGTCTCATTCGGCGCCTCCGGTGTACCGGCATTCGTCATTTGCACCGCGACCGCCAGCGCTGCCATGACCAATTCCTGAGGTGATTTTTCTCTTTGTGAGCCTGTGCTCTCCAAAGCCGCCGCCTTCTCGATCTCTAAAACAGGCGGTTCCTTTGGTTCAGTCGTGATCGGGATCGGAGCCTCAGGGATCTCCGAATTGAGGGGGGCAGTGCCGGGGGCTGGCCTCGGCGTAGGCGGCGGCTCATCAGGCTTCGCCGAAAGTGCGGCCTGAACATTGCCGGTCTTCTTCTTCGGAGGCAGGACATCGGCGGATGTTTGCTCAGCACGCTTAGAAATGCGTATGTGGGGGACTTGCCTCGAAGCCTTGGCACCAGATGTGCTGGCAGCTCTCGTGGCGGCAACCCGGTTTCCCTGAAGCGTCCGCCGACTCCACGCCATGTATGACTGGCAAGGAAGGTTGCACGGCAACCCATCGATGTAGACGGTGCTGGGAGAGTCCAGCGGGTTCGCCAATGGCGCACCAACAAAACCGAAGCTTACAACAAGTACTAT
>NZ_JBFRFR010000117.1:0-16093 GCF_052114925.1 Bradyrhizobium sp. 2TAF36
AAAGCCAGCCGCACAAACTCGTGGCGCTGATCCATCACTGACACCTCGCTCCAAGGCATGGACGGCCTCCCGAATCGGACCAATCCAGCCAATGTTGATGTGTCAGCTATGTCTCCGAACACCCGTCAGTGATCTGTCCGGGCTAAACACTTCGCGGGGCATGACACTGTCTTTGGATTACCGCTTCCTGTTCACGAACGCCTGCATCAGCCGCGTCGGCTCGTCTGTCAGGAACGACTCGCCGAACACCTTGACGCTGAGATTTACCGACTCCGTCAGCGGCAGTTCCTCCCACTGCCGCAGCAGGGCCTTCTGCGAGCGCAGTGCCTCGGGGCCGCATTCGAGCAGCGCGTTGACGAGATGCTCGACTTCAGTATCCAGCCCGCCCTCGGGGGCGACCTTGTCCACCAGGCCCCACGCCAGCGCCGTTGGCGCGTCGATGTTCTCCGCCGTCATCACCAGCCAGCGGGCGCGGGCCCAGCCGATCAGGCGCGGCAGCAGGGCAGCGTGGATCACCGAGGGGATGCCGACGCGGACCTCCGGCATGCCGAAATGCGCATCGTGTGCAGCGATCCTAAAATCGCAGGCGGCGGCGACTTCGAGGCCGCCGCCGAGGCACCAGCCCGGCATCCGCGCGATGACGGGGGCCGGGAATTGGCGCACGGCTTCGCAGAGATCGCGCAGGCGGCTGATGAAGGCTTCGGCTGACTTCTGGTCGAGCTTGGCCATCTCCTTGATGTCGGCGCCGCCGATCATGCTCTTCTCGCTCTGGCCGCGCAGCACCACGACGCGGATGCTGCGGTCAGTCGCGAGGGTCTGCAGGCCTTCGCGCACGGCATCGGTGACGGGCGAGCCCAGAATGTTGAGCGGGCCGGCGTTGCAGATCGCGACATGGACGACGCCGCGCGCATCGCGCGTCACGCCGCAGTGATTGTTGAGCATTTCCATCGGAGCATCTCGGAGTTTCGTGGACATGCGCGAGGCGCGCGGGTCGGGATCACTTCGGTGCCGAAACGCCCTGCTTGTCAAGCGGGTGGGGGACGGAGTTGCCATGGCGAAGTTCGTGACATAGTATGACATGTATCATACAAAGAGGCCGCCATGACCTGTAACGATCAACTCGACCTGTTTTCGCCCGCGCAGCGGCGTGAGCGCGTGGTGGACTGGCAGGTGCCTGCGCCGGTTGCAAAAGCAGCGATGGGGCTTTCAGGCATGGACGCGATGCTGGGAATCCGCGACGGCCGGTTGCCGCCGCCGCCCTTCGCAAAATTGATCGGTTTCACCATGGCGGTGGTCGAGCCGGGCCGGATCGTGATGGAACTGGAGCCGCGCGAGGATCTCGAAAATACCATCGGCCTCCTGCACGGCGCGACCGCCGCGGCGCTGATTGATACCGCCATGGGCTGCGCGATTTCGACGCGGCTGGAGCCCGGGCAATCGTCCGTGACCCTCGACCTGAAAATGACGTTCCTGCGCCCGCTGTCGGTCCGTTCCGGGCTGATCTCGGCCGAAGGCAAGATCATCAAGCTGGGGCGCCAGGCCAGCTACACGGAAGGCTTCGTGCGCGACGGCAAGGGTGCGCTCGCAGTCCATGCAACTGCAACCTTTTCCATGATCGGCGCGACAACTTAACATGAATTAATGCACCGCCTGGTCCATTTTTGTGTTATGAGATGATCTCCGACATTCAATGAGACCCGCATGCGCTATTCCCGGGAACACAAGCAGGAAACCCACGACCGAATCGTGAAGAAGGCCTCCGTGCGGCTGCGCGAAAAGGGCGCTCACGGCATCGGCGTCGCCGACCTCATGAAGGAGGCGGGCCTGACCCATGGCGGCTTCTACGCGCATTTCGACTCGCGCGAGGCGCTGGTGATCGAGGCCTTTGCCTACGCCATGGACCGCTCGATGGAGCACTGGCGCAAGCAGTCCGATCAGGTCGCGCCCGAAAAGCAACTGACCCAGATCGTCGAGACCTATCTTTCGGCGTTGCATCGGGACAATACCGGCCATGGCTGTTCGATTCCCGCGCTTGGCGCCGAGATCGCCCGCGAGAGCCCGAAGACGCGCAAGGCATTTGCCGGAAAGCTCGACGAGATGGTCGAGATGATGACCGATTTCATCCCCAACCTGCCGCGCAAGGCCGCGCGCAAGCAGGCGATCGCGACGCTGGCCACGATGGCCGGCACCATGCTGCTGGCGCGCATTGCCGGCTCCAGCGAATTGTCGGACGAGGTGCTGAAGGCGGGCAAGGACAGCGCGCTCGATGGCGCGAAACGCGAGCCGAAGGTGACGGCGGCGAAGAAGGCGAAGCAGAACTGAGGTTCGGTAGGGTGGGCAAAGGCGCTCCAGCGCCGTGCCCACCATCTCTCCACGCCTGCAAGAGACATGGTGGGCACGCTTTCGCTTTGCCCACCCTACGAGACCGTCGTTACCTTCCCGCAAACAACGCCCGCTCGCGCTCCACGATCTCGCCGATGTAATCGGCCACCGCGCGGATCCGCGCGAGGTCCTTGCTGTCCGCGTGCATCAGCATCCAGAACGTCCGCGTGATCGATATCTCCTCCGGCAGCACCGCCACCAGCTGCGGGTAGTCGCTCGCCATGAAGTGTGGCAGCACGGCGATGCCGAAGCCCGCGAGCGTGGAATTGAGCTGCGCGATCAGATTGGCACTGCGGAAGCGCGCCGAAATCCGTGGCGATACCTGCGGGAGGTAGTCGAGCTCGGGCGTGAACAGCAGCTCCTCGATATAGCCGACGAAGCGATGCTGCGGCAGATCCTGCCGCGAGGTGATCTTCGGGAAACGGTCGAGATAGGCCGGCGCCGCATAAAGCCCGAGGCGGTAGTCCAGGAGCTTGCGGCCGACGATGCGGCCTTCCTTCGGCATGGTCAGGCTGATCGCGATATCGGCCTCGCGCTTGGAGAGACTGAACAGCCGCGCGGTGGCCACAAGTTGCAGATCGAGGTCGGGATAACGATCCGCGAAGGGCGCCAGCCGCGGCGCCAGGAAGGCGGTGCCGAACCCGTCGGGCGCGCCGATCCGCACCGTTCCGGTCAGCCGCGCCACCGAGCCGCCGACCTGCTCCTGGTTGGCGACGATGGTCGATTCCATGGCTTCCGCGCTGTCGGCGACGCGCTGGCCGGCCTCGGTGAGGAGATAGCCGGTCTTGCGTCGGTCAAACAGCTTGGCCGAGAGGTGTCTCTCCAGCCGGTCGACGCGGCGGATCACGGTGGCGTGGTCGACCCCGAGCTGTTTAGCCGCAGCCGAAACCGAGCCGCCCCGCACGATGGCCAGCACGAAGCGGAAGTCGTCCCAGTCGATGCTACCTTGATCCAGCATTTTCGCACATCTATGGTGCATTATCTCAGACTTGAATCCTATAAAATGCAGGTCGATAGGATTTGTCAAAGCGTTCACGCTCGACCTCAGGAGATCATTCCATGCGTTCAATCGGACATTTCATCGGTGGCAAGGAGGTCAAGGGCACCTCAGGCCGGACGGCAGACGTTTTCGAGCCGATGACCGGTGACGTCCAGGCCAAGGTGGCGCTGGCGTCCAAGGCCGAGGTCCGCGCTGCCGTGGAGAACGCCCGTGCCGCCCAGCCGGAATGGGCCGCGACCAACCCGCAGCGCCGCGCCCGCGTCATGATGAAGTTCGTGGAGCTGGTGCAGCGCGACTACGACAAGCTCGCCGAGCTGCTCGCGCGCGAGCATGGCAAGACCGTGCCGGACGCCAAGGGCGACATTCAGCGCGGCCTCGAAGTCGCGGAGTTCGCCTGCGGCATCCCGCATCTGATGAAGGGCGAATACACCGAAGGCGCCGGCCCCGGCATCGACATCTATTCCATGCGCCAGCCGCTCGGCGTCGTTGCGGGCATTACGCCGTTCAACTTCCCGGCGATGATCCCGATGTGGAAGTTTGCCCCCGCCATCGCCTGCGGCAACGCCTTCATCCTGAAGCCGTCCGAGCGCGACCCCGGCGTGCCGATGATGCTCGCTGAGCTGATGATCGAGGCGGGCCTGCCGGCTGGCATCCTCAACGTCGTCAACGGCGACAAGGAAGCGGTCGACGCCATCCTGGACGATCCCGATATCAAGGCCATCGGCTTCGTCGGCTCCACGCCGATCGCGCAATACATCTACGAGCGCGCAGCCCAGACCGGCAAGCGCTGCCAGTGTTTTGGCGGCGCCAAGAACCACGCCATCATCATGCCCGACGCGGACATGGACCAGGCGGTCGACGCGCTGATCGGTGCGGGCTACGGCTCGGCCGGCGAGCGCTGCATGGCCGTCTCCGTCGCCGTTCCCGTCGGCAAGTCCACCGCCGACCGGCTGATGGAAAAGCTGATCCCGCGCGTCGAGTCGCTCAAGATCGGCACCTCAATCGATCCGTCCGCCGACTACGGTCCGCTGGTCACGCGCGAGGCGGTCGAGAAGGTCAAGAGCTACATCGACATTGGCATCAAGGAAGGCGCGACGCTCGCCGTCGACGGCCGCGGCTTCAAGATGCAGGGCTACGAGAAGGGGTTCTATCTCGGCGGTTCGCTGTTCGACAACGTCACCAAGGATATGCGGATCTACAAGGAAGAGATCTTTGGCCCGGTGCTCTCGGTCGTGCGCGCGCACGACTACAAGGAAGCGCTGGCGTTGCCGTCGGATCATGACTACGGCAACGGCGTCGCCATCTTCACCCGCGACGGCGACGCCGCGCGCGACTTCGCGGCCAAGGTCAATGTCGGCATGGTCGGCGTCAACGTGCCGATCCCGGTGCCGATCGCCTATTACACTTTCGGCGGCTGGAAGAAGTCGGGCTTCGGCGATCTCAACCAGCACGGCCCGGACTCGGTGCGCTTCTACACCAAGACCAAGACGGTGACCTCGCGCTGGCCGTCCGGCGTCAAGGAAGGTGCGGAGTTCTCGATCCCGCTGATGAAGTAACCCTCTCAAGAGCGAGGCCGGGGATGCAGTTCGCTCTGAACGAGGATCAGGTCGCGGTTCGCGACATGGCGTTGGCGTTTGCGGCCGAGAAGATCGCGCCGCACGCGCTGCGCTGGGACGAGGAAAAGCATTTCCCCGTCGACGTGATGCGCGAGGCTGCCGCGCTCGGCATGGGCGGCATCTACATCCGCGAGGATGTCGGTGGTTCCGCCATGACGCGGTTCGACGCGGCGCTGATCTTCGAGGCGCTGGCGACGGGCTGTCCGACCACATCGGCCTTCATCTCCATCCACAACATGGCGTCCTGGATGATCGATGCCTTCGGCAGCGACACCCAGCGCCACAAATGGTTGCCGAAACTCTGCTCGATGGAGCTGATCGCGAGCTACTGCCTGACCGAGCCGGGCGCCGGCTCCGATGCGGCAGCGCTGCGCACCCGTGCCGTGCGCGACGGCGACCATTACGTCCTCAACGGCCAGAAGCAGTTCATCTCCGGCGCCGGCGGCACGGATCTCCTGGTCGCCATGGTCCGAACTGGCGGTGACGGCGCCGGCGGCGTCTCGACCCTCGTGATCGACGGCAACACGCCCGGCGTCTCCTACGGCGCCAATGAGCGCAAGATGGGCTGGAATGCGCAGCCGACCCGCGCCGTGATGTTCGAGAACGCCCGCGTGCCGGTTGCCAACCGGCTGGGCGAGGAGGGCATCGGCTTCAAGATCGCGATGGCCGGCCTCGATGGCGGCCGCCTCAACATCACCGCATGCTCGCTCGGCGGCGCGCAGACCGCGCTCGACAAGGCGCGCACCTACATGAAGGAGCGCAAGGCTTTCGGAAAACGTCTCGACGAATTCCAGGCATTGCAATTCCGGCTCGCCGACATGGCGATCGAGCTCGAGGCCGCGCGCACCTTCCTGTGGCGCGCAGCGGCGGCGCTCGACCGCAAGGACCCCGATGCCACCATGCTGTGCGCCATGGCAAAGCGCTTCGGCACCGATGTTGGCTTCGAGGTCGCCAACCAGGCGCTCCAACTCCATGGCGGCTACGGCTATCTCAGCGAATACGGCATCGAGAAGATCGTGCGCGATCTGCGCGTGCACCAGATCCTCGAAGGCACCAATGAAATCATGCGGCTCATCGTGGCGCGCAAATTGATCGAGGGCGCGCGATGAGTTCAGTGGAGGAGGGTGATCTGGTCGCCCGGGTCGAGGGCGCAGCTGGCGTGATCCGGCTCAATCGCCCCAAGGCCATCAACGCCGTGACGCTGGAGATGTTTCGCGACATCGAAAAGGCGCTCGACCGCTTCGAGGCCGATTCCGCCGTCGCCGTGATCCTGCTGGAGGGGGCCGGCGAGCGCGGCCTGTGCGCCGGCGGCGACATCCGCACGCTCTGGGAAAGCTCGAAGGTCAACGGTGACCTCGGCAAGATCCTGTGGCGCGAGGAGTACATCCTCAACGCCCGGATCAAGAAGTTTCCGAAACCGTATGTCGCGTTCATGGACGGCATCGTGATGGGCGGCGGCGTCGGGCTCTCCGCCCATGCCAGCCACCGCGTCGTCACCGACCGCACCAGGCTCGCGATGCCCGAGGTCGGGCTCGGCTTCTTCCCCGATGTCGGCGGCACCTTTCTGTTGTCGCGCTCGCCGGGCGAGATCGGCACGTATTTCGGCCTGACCGGTCAGACCATGAACGGGCCCGATGCAATCCATGCGAAGTTCGCCGATGCTGTCGTGCCGGCGGTGAAATTGCCGGAACTGCGCGAGGCTCTGACAAGGACTCCTTCTGGGGCGACCGCAGCCGATGTCAGCAAGCTCATCAACGACTTTGCGACCGGTGAGACCGCGGGGCCGGTCGCCGCGAAAGAGCCTGTTATCGACGCGTTGTTCGGCTTCGACCGCATGGAGGACATCGTCGCTGCGCTCAAGCGCGACGGCTCCGAGTTCGCGCAGTCGACGCTGAAGACGCTCAACGAGAAATCGCCGCGCGGCATGGTGGTGACGTTGAAGCTGCTGCGGCTCGCGCGCACCGCATCGAGCCTGGAAGAGTGCCTGGTGCGCGAGTATCGCGCCGCGCTGGAGGTCTTCCGCAGTGACGATTTCCGCGAAGGCGTGCGCGCGGCCGTGATCGACAAGGACCGCAATCCGACCTGGTCGCCGCCGTGCATCGAGGACGTGACGCCGGCGATGATTGCGCCGTATTTCGCCGAGATCGGCGCCGACGAACTGAAGTTCAACTAATCAACGAAACGTCTAGCGGAGGATATCGATATGGCCACGATCGCATTCATCGGTCTCGGCAACATGGGCGGCCCGATGGCGGCCAATCTGGTCAAGGCCGGCCACAAGGTGACGGCGTTCGATCTCGTCGAAGCCTCCCGCAACCAGGCCAAGGCCGATGGCGCCGGCATCGCCGATAGCGCTACTGGTGCGGTGAAGGGCGCCGATGTCGTCGTCACTATGCTGCCGGCCGGCAAGCACGTGCTCGGCGTCTGGAGCGAGGTTGTTCCGGCCATGGCCAAGGGCGCGCTGATCATCGACAGTTCCACCATCGACGTCGAGAGCGCGCGTCAGGCGCATGCGCTGGCGGCCAAGCACGGCGTGCTATCGGTCGACGCGCCGGTGTCCGGCGGCACGGGGGGGGCCAAGGGCGCGACGCTCACCTTCATGTGCGGCGGCGAGGAGAGCGCGTTCGCGACGGCAAAGCCCGTGCTGGAGAAGATGGGCAAGAAGATCGTGCATTGCGGCGGCGCCGGCGCCGGGCAGGCGGCAAAGATCTGCAACAACATGATCCTCGGCATTTCCATGATCGCGGTGAGCGAGGCCTTTGCACTCGGTGAGAAGCTCGGGCTCTCGCATCAGGCGCTGTTCGACGTCGCTTCGACCTCGTCGGGCCAGTGCTGGTCGCTGACGACCTATTGCCCGGTGCCGGGCCCGGTGCCGACCTCGCCCGCCAACAACGATTACAAGCCGGGCTTTGCCTCGGCGCTGATGGTGAAGGATCTGACGCTGGCGCAGGACGCTGCCAAGGCCGCGGGCGCGGCCACGCCGCTCGGCAAGCATGCGCAGGAGATCTATCAGTCCTTCGATGCCGCCGGGCAGGGCGGGGTGGATTTTTCCGGAATTATCAAGCACGTTAGGGGGCTAGCCGGGAAAGCCTAATGACGACATTTCAGGACGCGCGCGCGTTTCTGCTAAAGCACCGCACGGATTACGAGACAGCGGTCAAAGACTTCCGCTGGCCCGATCCGGTTCCCTTCAATTGGGCGCTCGACTGGTTCGACGAGCTCGCGAAGGATGCGGACACCAAGGACCGGCCCGCGCTCTGGATCGTCGATGCCGCACAGGACAAGCAAACCAAGCTGTCTTTCGCGGCGCTCTCGCAGCGCTCCAACCAGGTCGCCAACTTCCTGCGCGCGCAGGGTCTGAAGCGCGGCGACCACCTGCTGCTGCTGCTCGGCAATGTGGTGCCGTTGTGGGAGACGATGCTGGCGGCGATGAAGCTCGGCGTCGTCGTGATTCCCGCCACCACGCTGCTCACCGCGGACGAGCTGCGCGACCGGCTCGATCGCGGCAAGGCGAAGGCGGTGGTGGCAGCGCAAGACCAGGTCGCGAAATTCGCAAGCCTTGGTGCCGAGAATGTTGTCCGCATCGTTGTCGGTGCGGCCTCCGATGGCTGGCTTGCCTATGACGAGGCAGCGAAGGCTTCGGAGAGCTTTACGGCTGACGGTCCGACCAATGCCGACGACCCGATGCTGCTCTATTTCACCTCGGGCACCACGGCGAAACCAAAGCTGGTGCTGCACAGCCAGCGCAGTTATCCCGTCGGCCATCTCTCGACCATGTACTGGATCGGGCTGAAGCCGGGCGACGTCCACCTCAACATCTCATCGCCCGGCTGGGCCAAGCACGCCTGGAGCTGCTTCTTCGCGCCGTGGAATGCCGGCGCGACCGTGTTCGTGGTCAACCAGCCGCGCTTCGATGCCAAGGGTCTGCTTGCCACCATCGGCCGCTGCGGCGTCACCACGCTGTGCGCGCCGCCGACGGTGTGGCGGCTGTTCATCCAGGAGAACCTTGCGGCGTTCAAGGTGAGCTTGCGCGAGGTCTGCGGCGCCGGCGAGCCGCTCAATCCGGAAGTGATCGACCAGGTGCAGGCCGCCTGGGGCCTCACCATCCGCGACGGCTACGGCCAGACCGAGACCACCGCGCTGGCCGGCAACTCGCCGGGCCAAAAGATCAAGGTCGGCTCGATGGGCCGGCCGCTGCCGGGCTATCGCGTGCAGGTCAGCGACGCCGACGGCCATCCGGCGAAGGAAGGCGAGGTGGCCCTGGTGCTGGGTGCTGACCGTCCGGCCGGCCTGATGCAGGGCTATCAGGGCGACGACGGCAAGCTCTCGGGCGCGGAAGGCGCGCTCTACCGCAGCGGTGACGTCGTGTTCGCGGACGAGGATGGCTATCTCACCTTCGTTGGCCGTTCCGACGACGTGTTCAAATCCTCCGATTATCGCATCAGCCCGTTCGAGCTGGAGAGCGTGCTGCTCGAGCATGAGCTCGTCGCAGAAGCCGCGGTGGTGCCGAGCCCGGACCCGATCCGGCYCGCGATCCCCAAGGCCTTTGTGCTGCTGACATCAGGTGCGGAGCGCTCGCCCGAGACAGCGCTGTCCATCTTCAGGCATCTGCACACGCGCCTTGCACCGTTCAAGCGCATCCGCCGCCTTGAAATCGTCACCGAGCTGCCGAAGACGATCTCGGGCAAGATCCGCCGCGTGCAGCTCAGACGGCTGGAGCGCGATGACGACCGCAACGATCCCCTGCGCGGTCGCGAATTCCGGGAAGAGGATTTTCCGGAGCTGCCGAAAACACGGAGTGAGACCTAAGTGAACGAAGTCTGGAAGAAGCCGCCTATTTCCCTCGAAGCCTATCAGGCCATGGTCGGCAAGGAGATCGGCGTGTCGTCGTGGCATCTGGTCGATCAGCCCCGCATCGACACCTATGCCGACGTGATCGAGGATCACCAGTTCATCCATGTCGATCCGGAGCGTGCGAAGAAAGAGACCGCCTTCGGCACCACCATCGCCCACGGCTTCCTGACGATGTCGCTGCTATCGATCATGTCCTACGAGGTGATGCCGGTCATCGCCGGCACCACGATGGGCGTGAACTACGGCTTTGACAAGCTGCGCTTCATCTCGCCGGTGCGCTCGGGCAAGCGCGTCCGCGGCCGTTTCGTGTTGGCCGAAGCCAAGCTGCGCAAGCCCAACGAGTTGCATTCCCGCACCAACGTCACGGTGGAGATCGAGGGCGAGGACAAGCCGGCGCTGGTCGCCGACTGGCTCGGGTTGATCTATTTCGCCTGACCCGATGCGTCGTTGCCGGGCTTGACCCGGCAACCCAWCGCTGCTCAAAAGCTGACCAAATCTCGTGCGGAGCGCTCTTGCCCTCTCCCCCTGTGGGAGAGGGTGGCTTCGCGGAACGCGAAGCCGGGTGAGGGGTATCTCTCCACGAGCGCATCCGTTGAGAGAGACCCCTCATCCGGCGCCGTAGCCGACGCTACGCGTCGGCGTCTTTTTAGGACGGCGGCCGTAGGCCGCCTATGCCACCTTCTCCCACAAGGGGAGAAGGAAGAAAGGAAGCACACACATGGCAATCAGGTTCGACGGACGTGTCGCCATCGTCACCGGCGCGGGTAATGGCCTCGGACGCGCGCATGCGCTGGGGCTGGCGAGCCGCGGCGCCAAGGTCGTCGTCAACGATTTCGGCGGCGCGCGTGACGGCAGCGGCGGCTCGCTGTCGCCGGCTGAAGCCGTCGTCGAGGAGATCCGTAAAGCCGGCGGCACCGCGATGGCCGACGGCGCCGACGTCTCCAATTTCGAGCAGGTCACCGCGATGGTCGAGCGCGCCACCAAGGAGTGGGGCAGCGTCGACCTGATGTGCGCCAACGCAGGCATCCTGCGCGACAAGTCGTTCGGCAAGATGGAGGCCGCCGATTTCCAGAAGGTGCTCGACGTGCATCTCGTCGGCACCTTCTATTGCTGCAAGGCGGCCTGGGCCGGCATGCGTGACCGCAATTACGGCCGCATCGTGCTGACGACGTCGTCCTCCGGCCTCTACGGCAATTTCGGCCAGGCCAATTACGGCGCGGCCAAGTCCGGCATGGTCGGCCTGATGAACGTGCTGGCCGAGGAAGGCCGCAAGACCGACATCCGCGTCAACATCATCTCGCCGACCGCGGCGACCCGCATGACGGAAGAGCTGCTGCCGCCACAGGCGCTGCAACTGATGAAGCCGAACGCGATCACGCCCGCTGTCGAATACATGCTGAGCGAGGACGCACCGACCCGCACCATCATGGGCGCCGGTGCCGGCTCCTTCGCCGTGATCGAGATTGTGGAGAGCGAAGGCATCAACCTGCCGGAATCCGACTGGACGCCGGATGCGGTCGCCGCGCATTTCGCCGAGATCAGCGACATGTCGAAGGCGAAGGCGCTGCAGGGCGCGTTCGAGCAGACGCAGAAATACGTGGCGCAGGCCGCGGCACGGGCGGGGATCAAGCTCTGACTGACGTCGCCGTCATCGGTGCCGGTCCCGCCGGGCTGATGGCGGCGGAGGTGCTGGCGCAGGGCGGCGCCCGCGTCAGTGTCTACGATGCCATGCCGTCCGCGGGCCGCAAATTCCTGATGGCTGGCCGCGGGGGGCTCAATCTCACCCACAGCGAGCCGCTGCCGGAGTTCATGGCACGCTACCGCGAGGCAGCGCCGATGCTGCAAGCGGCGATCGCGGCGTTCTCGCCCGATGGGCTCCGCGCCTGGAGCGCGGCGCTGGGCGAGCCGACTTTCGTCGGCAGCAGCGGGCGCGTGTTTCCAAAGGCGTTCAAGGCCTCGCCCTTGCTGCGCGCCTGGCTGCGACGCCTCGACGCCGCCGGTGTGCGTTTCGCGTTTCGTCATCGCTGGACCGGCTGGGACGACCAAGGACGGCTTCGGTTTCAAACAGCCGACGGCGTGCAGGCCATCGCGGCCAAGGCCACAGTCCTCGCGCTCGGCGGCGCAAGCTGGCCGCGGCTGGGCTCCGACGGCGGCTGGGCCGATATCCTTGCGTCCAAAGGCGTTGCGATCTCGAAGCTGCGGTCGGCTAATTCCGGCTTCACCGTCGCATGGTCCGACGTGTTCCGCGACCGCTTTGAGGGCCAGCCGCTCAAGGGCGTGGCGCTGACCATCGGGGCGCATACGGTCCGCGGCGAAGCCATGATCACGCGCAGCGGCATCGAAGGTGGCGCCATCTACGCGTTGTCGGCCGAGCTGCGCGAGGCGGTGCTGGGTCTTGGGCAGGCGACGCTGACGATCGCGTTGCGGCCCGACCTCGAGGCTGATGCGCTGACCACGCGCCTGTCGGGCACGCGCGGCAAGCAATCGCTGGCGAACTTCCTGCGCAAGGCGGCGCAGCTGTCGCCGGTGGGCATCGGCCTGATGCAGGAGGCCGCCATCGCATCCGGCCGGCCGCTGGCGTCGTTCTCGCCGGCGGAGCTTGCGAAGCTGATCAACGCCATTCCGGTTCAGCTCACCGGCGTTGCCCCGATCGAGCGCGCCATCTCGACGGCGGGCGGAGTGACGTTCGACGAGCTCGACGAACGCCTGATGCTGCGCAAGCTGCCCGGCGTCTTCGCCGCCGGCGAGATGCTCGACTGGGAGGCGCCGACCGGCGGCTATCTGTTGCAGGCGTCGTTTGCGACGGGGGCGGCGGCCGGAAGGGGCGTGTTGCGATGGCTCGCGTCGTCCTGATCACGACGTGCCGGTCCTGGTCAGAAGATCGGTGAGAAGGCCTAGCACACCAAAGCTCGCCGCGACCACGCAGACAGCGGTCCAGCCGCCAAAACTCCAGGCCAGCGAGGCCGCTGCGGAGCCGACGCCGCCGCCGATGAAGAACAGCGCAACGAACAGGCCGTTGATGCGGCCGCGCGCCTCGGGGTGCAGCAGATTGATGGCGCGGCGGCCGAGCGTCTGGTCGGCGGTGATGCCGACGTCGAGCAGGATCGTGCCGAGGCTCAATGCCAGCAGAGCCGCCATGCGGGACTCCATCGCACCGGCCACGGCGCAGAGCGCGAGCGAGCCGATGATGAGCAGATGYGCCACAAGAAACAGCGGGCGCGCCCAGCTCTTATCGCCCCAGCGGCCAGCGAGCGGTGTCGCCGCGGCGCCTGCGACGCCGATCAGCGCGAAGGCCGCGATGCCCTTGGAGTCGAGGCCGAATGGCGCCTCCGGCAGGCGCAGCGCGACCGCCGACCAGAAGGCGGTGAAGGAGGCCATGACCAGCGATGCGGTCCAGGCCCGCACGCGCAGCACAGGTTCTTCCCGCAGCAGCCTTGGGAACGAACGGAGCAATTCGCCGTAGCCGACGCGGGCTGCCGGTCGCAGCGTCGGCAGATAACGGCCGAGCGCACCCGCGAGGAACGTCATCAGGATGGCTGAGGCGAGATAATAGGCACGCCAGCTCCAGAGATCTGCGATCAGGCTCGCTGCCGGCCGCGACAGCAGGATGCCGATCATCAATCCGCTCATGACTTCACCGATGGCCTGGCCGCGACGCTCGGGCGCCACCATCGAAGCCACGAGCGGAACCATCATCTGGATCGCGGCGCAGGAGGCGCCGAGAATGAATGTGGCGAGCAATAGCAGCGACGGCGTCGGCGCCAGCGCCGTTGCCAGCGCCGCGAAGATCGCGCAGCCGAGCGTGCGCAGGATCAGGCGCCGGTTCTCGATGAGATCGACCAGCGGCACCAGCAACAACAGGCCGAGCGCATAGCCGAGCAGCGTTAGCGTGCTGACGAGGCCTGCCTGCCAGGCGGTCATGGCCAGCGACCGGCCGATCAGTCCAACCAGGATCTGCGGCGCGAACAAATTGGTGACGACGACGCCGGTGGTGATGGCGCCGAGCCAGATCAGGGATCGCTCGGCAAGTTGCTTCGGGGATGCGAGCTTGGTGGTTTCGGAGATGGTCATGGGACCTCGCGGGCTGGGTACGGGGTCCCCTTTAAGCGGGGTGACTAATATGCTACAATTCAATTAAGCCTATAAAGAATATGCGAGTTCGTTATGAATACCCATGACCTTGTCGCCTTCGTCGCTGTGGTCGAGACCGGATCAATCGTTGCCGCCTCGACGCGCCTCAATCTCACGCAGCCTGGCGTAACCCGGCGCATCCAGAATCTCGAGGAGATGCTGGGCGCGCAGTTGTTGGACCGCCTGTCGAAACCGTTGAGGCCTACGGCCGCAGGTCGTGAGGCCTATGAGCAGGGCCGGCGCCTTCTTCGGATGCTGGACGACCTCAAGTCAGGCGTCGCCAATGACGGCGTTGTGCGCGGCGAGTTCAGGCTCGGCCTCACGCCGTTTCTCTCCGAGGCCGGACTCAGCGCGCCGCTCGACGCGGTGCGTGCCGAATTTCCGGCACTGAGCGTGCGCGTTGTCTCGGGCTGGTCGCCTAACCAAGTCGAGCGGGTCAGCCGCAACGAGCTGGATGCCGCCGCGATCTGCCTGCCTGACGGGGCAACGCCGCCTGCCGATCTCGTCGCCGACGATCTCGGGTCGCAGCCGGTGGTGTTCGTCGTCGCGCGCGACATGAAGATTCCGCGCACCGTCGACCTGGAGCGCCTGTCGCAGCTCTCGTGGGTGATCAACCAGGACGGTTGCGGATTTCGCGACACACTCAAGCGTCGCTTCGATGCAGAGCATTTACCGTTCACCGTCGCTGTGGAGGCGCTGGACAGCGAGTTGCGGCTGTCGCTGGTGTCACGCGGTCTGGGCGTCGGCCTGGTCACGCCGATCGGGCTGAAGCGCAGCGCATTTCGCGACAAGCTCAAGCCGGTCGCTGCGCGGGAGTTCAATCCCGCCGTGCGCGCATGGCTGGTGCATCGCCCGCCGGCCGGGCGACTGACTCGCCCGATCAACCTGTTCCGCGACGGACTGGATCGGGAGCTGCAAGCTCTAATTCGCGCCTAGCGCAGCTTCCCGCGCGCCGCCACCGGCAGCGTGCCGATGATCTCCTCGCCGCGCACCATCACGACCTCGTCCATCATGTTGACGACGACGCAGACGTGGTTCGGCACGATCCGCACGACGTCGCCGATATTGGGGCGCGTGTTGCTGCGTGAGAGGTCAAGGAAGCCGTGTTCTTCCGCGAAGCGCGCGATTTTGGCCTCAGGATGCTCCAGGATCAGGCCGTGGCCGTCGAGGCCGCCGGTGTCCGTGGTCAGCGTCTTCGAGCCGGCGTCCAGAATGCCGCGCTCGGGCGCGGCGCGGCTGACGACGGTCGAATAGATGTGCAGCGCGCAATCGTCCCAGGTGGCGGAGCCGGCGGCGACCTGCATGCGGTCATTGTAGATGTAGGTGCCGAAGCGATGCTCGGTGCCGCCCTTGAGCTTGCCGAGATTCTTCAGGTTCGGCGTGCCGCCGGTCGAGACGATCTTGGCGTCCAATCCGTGCGCGCGCACGCCGGCCAGCGCCTCGTCGTAGAATTTCTGCGCGTCGGCCCAACCGGTCTCGGTCGGGTACAGCATGAAGCCGGCGAATTCGAGCCCCTTGGACCCGGCGATCTCGCGGGCCAGCGCAATCGCCTCAGCCGGGGTCTCGACGCCCGCGCGCTTGCGCCCCGTGTCGCATTCGACCACGACCGAGAGCGGACGCCCCGAGGCCGCTGCTGCCTTGGGCAGGCCGGCGACGACCGTCGAGTTGTCGGCAGCGACTGTCATGTTCGCCTTCGCCTGCAGCGCGCCGAGGCGCGCCATCTTCTCTTCGCCGAGCAGATTGTAGCTGATCAGGATGTCGTCGATGCCGGCATTGGCCATGATCTCGGCCTCGCCGAGCTTCTGGCAGGTGATGCCCTTCGCGCCGGCCGCAACCTGCAGCTTGGCGATCGTCGGGTTCTTGTGCGTCTTGATGTGCGGCCGGTTGGCGACACCCGCATCGTCGCAGGCCTTCTGGATCCGTGCGATGTTGCGCTCGACCCGGTCCATGTCGATGACGGCGCAGGGCGTGCCATATTCACGGGCGATTTTGGCGGCGAGGGGAGTGGTCATGTCATCTCTCTATTTCTGGACCCGTAGGATGGGTAGAGCGAAGCGAAACCCATCAATACCTAATCCCGTTGTGCGATGGGTTTCGCTGCGCTCTACCC
>NZ_JBFRFR010000118.1:0-16020 GCF_052114925.1 Bradyrhizobium sp. 2TAF36
GCCCATCCAGGTTCATCCTTGAGGGATGATCATGTGGTCGTCAGTGTCGCGAGCCGGGCTTGCGGTGGACGCGGCAGCGTCGGGTGCGAATGGCAAAGGGCGGGCCGGATTGCTCTGCGTGAGCCCGAGGCTTCGTGCGGACGAACGGCCCTGACAGGCCCGTCTCGCCGGTAGTTTTCGGGCTCCGTCGACAGGGCTGGAAAATCTGCAGCGAACATGGCGAGCCGCGCGTACGGCAAAACCGTGTGGTCCTTGCTGCAAGCGGCTATTCCAGGTCACGCCAAAATGGCTAAACTGCAAGACATTTCACAATGTTACGTGCCTATGCAGGCGCCGGAAAGGGCCTACGGCGAACCCGCCGGGCCCCAATAGGCCCTAGTTTCACAGGGATACGCTGGCGCGGCTTTCCGGTTTCCCAAGGGCGCTGCTGCAACGGCTGGACGGCTTTCCTACGGCCCCTTGGCGACGATTGATCGAGATCAATTTCGCCCGTCACGCCGCTTACTCAATGGGCGGTCACGCCTACCGTCATTGGGCAGAGGCATTGGGAGTGACCGACAGGGGGCGCCGGGAATTGCAGGGAGTTACCGGCGGCCCACTCGGCCAGATGATCCCGCGCGCGACCACATGACACTCCACCGTCCGCTCGCACGATTGTAAGATGATAAATTGTTGACCCTGCTTCAGCCGATCCTGCCATGCGCGAACAGCCGTTAAATCGACGCGAGAAGCAGCTTCTAAGGCGCATTGCTGCCGGGAAAACGGATCGTGAGATAGCTGGGCGGCTCGGAGACCGTGCCGAACGGATTTCACAACAACGAGCCCGATTGCTTCTAAAGCTAGGAATCAACTCACCGGCCGAAATCGCTGACGCTGCCAGGCGGTCGGCGTACCTATCGACCTACAAAGGTGTGACGTAAGGGTGGGGGGTGGTCGAGCTGATGCGCGCGCGAGGGCGCGACCGTCGAACGATGGCGGATGTGAGCGCATCCGTCCAATGACATAGATCAAGACGAGGACGGGCAGAGCGAGTAAACTTCTAATCTTGGGGCAGTCCAGTGAGGGAGGCAGTCATGATCTCTCGACGGAAGCTTCTTTCTTCTTTCGGCTTGGCGACTGCAATTGCCGCGTTCCCGACCGTGCTGATGGTCCCTGACGCGGAGGCGCAGACCGCTGGCATGGAAAGGCGTCAAGATCGACGTGAGGGGCGCCGCGAGGATCGCCGTGACGCGCGCCAARTGCGCCGCGAGGGTCGCCGTGAGGCGCGCCAAGTGCGGCGCGGTGTAACGCCGGCGCCAGGAGTTACGACGGGGGCAGCTAAGTAGCTTGGCTAGAGCGTAGTGGGTCGATAGGTCTTCATCTCCGCTCATCGCCCCGGTGCAGCGCCTGTAGTAGCTCGCGTGCATGAAGCAAGATATGATCGAGACGTCGAATACGGACGCAGTGATCTTCATGGATTGGAACGCCGGGATCGGCGCGAGGTTAGATGGATTGCGCACCATCGCGGCGGCGCTGACCGCGCGCTGGATTGGAGGCAGCAAATGATCATCGTGGACGAAGACGGCGAGATCATCGCCACAGCATCTGATGACCATACTCTAATCGGCGGCCACCACCGCCTCGCGGTGGCGGCCAGCCTCGGTAAAAAGCTGTTGTGGCGACATACCGGCGAACCAGTGAAGCTTGATAACTTCTTCAAGCATTATGGAAGTTCTCTTCGACATTCAGCCTAAGCCGCTCGACGTCCGATAATGTCTCGCTCACTTGCCCTGCATCGTGTGCTGATCAAGCGCCCAGTCGGAGATCTTCGGCGCGCGCGCTAAGGTTACAGCCCATCGTGTGCCTGATCGCCGCTCCGCCGTCGCCGCTCTTTGCGCCTGCCACGTTCGGATTGAACGGAGCTGCGCGAGGTCGTCCGGGTCCTGTGAGGCGTGTAGGAAACGCGGGGACCACGCGACCGCACTCATCGAGGACATCTGGTGCGAGAGAATCCGTGGTTGCAGTTGCAGGGAAGCGGTGTCGTCCTGCTCAATGTCGGCTATGCCCCGATAGCGACCAAGGTCAGCAGCGCAGGGAAATGTCGCGATGGGCCATGACCGGACATTCATCTTACCCGAGGCGATGCTTTTCACCGCGTCTTCGTGTTAAAGTAGCAAGCTACTGAAGGCCACCCTGGCCGGCAAACAGGTAGGGCGAGATACGATGCGCCCTGAGACACGGTACGCCAAGAGCGGTGACGTTCACGTCGCCTACCAGGTCGTCGGCGAAGGAGCCGTCGATTTGGTCCTGGTCCATGGTTGGATTTCCCATCTTGAGCATCAGTGGGAGGATCCGTCCCTCGCCAGATTTCTCGACCGCCTGGCCTCCTTCAGTCGCTTGATCCTGTTCGACAAACGCGGCACGGGTCTGTCAGACCGCGTAGCGGATAGCGCTCTTCCGACGCTCGAGCAGCGGATGGACGATGTCCGCGCGGTCATGGATGCGGCGGGCTCGACACGTGCCGCCCTGTTCGGTGTCTCCGAAGGTGGGCCGCTATCGGCGCTGTTTGCAGCCACCTATCCAATGCGAACGTCTGCGTTGATAATGTACGGCGCATACGCCAAATGGATTCGCGACGCCGATTATCCTTGGGCACCGAGCCGCGAGGATCACGAAGCAGCCTTCAAGGCGTATGAAGAGCACTGGGGTACGCCCATCGGCCTCAAGGTCTTAGCCCCCAGCGTTGCAAGCGACGAGCGGTGGCGCCAATGGTGGGGGCAACATCAGCGCCTGTCGGCGAGTCCCGGCGCGGGGGTGACCCTTTACCGGATGAATGTTGAAATCGACATTCGTCAGATCCTTCCAACGATCCGGGTCCCCACCCTCATTCTTCACCGGCTCGGTGATTGTCTCATGAATCCTGCAGGAGCCAAATACATGGCTGGGCAGATTCCGGATGCTAAATACGTCGAACTCCCAGGCGAGGATCACATCGCCTGGATAGGCGAGGTCGATATTCTGCTCGCCGAGATTCAGGAGTTCGTGACGGGCGTACGCCCAGCCTCTGAGGTTGATCGTATCCTCGCCACGGTGCTGTTCGTCGACATCGTTGGCTCTACCGACCGCGCGGCAGCGTTGGGCGACGCACGGTGGCGGGACTTGATGAACAACTATCAACAGCAGGTTGGCAAAGAGGTAGCGCGCCTGGGAGGGCGAGTGATCAACACCGCCGGCGATGGGGTTTTCGCCAGCTTCGACGGTCCGGCACGCGCGGTACGGTGCGCCTGTGCGGTTCGAGATGGCGTAGCTGCCCTAGGACTAACAGTCCGGAGCGGCCTTCATACAGGCGAGTGCGAAGTCGACGGCGACAAGATCGCAGGAATTGCAGTGCACATCGGGGCGCGCGTCGCAGCTCATGCTGGACCTGGCGAAATTCTCCTCTCTAGCACAGTAAAAGACCTGGTTGCGGGTTCGGGGCTTCGGTTTGTGGATCGCGGGTCTCACACCCTGAAGGGCGTCGCCGGTCGATGGCGGCTTTTTGCGGTTCAGACGTAATGCAGTCGCTGCCTTACAGCGATCAAATGTCCGAGTGGGGTCAAAATCCGAAACGCTCAGCGTGAGCAAATCTAGTCCGCTCCGACCCATTAAGCTGACCTCAAAGCGAAGGCTAGCCACTTCGCTGATGGGCCATGAACGGAAGTGCCCGGTCATTCGATAACCTTGCCGCGCGCAGTGATTGCCCTCTCATTCGGGGCTACTGGATGGCGGCACCATTGAAGCCTAGGGCTGCTTGTCCGCGGGCGCAGCGATTACGGCGCCGCCATCCGCACGACCGACTTTCGCTCCGTCAACTACCTCGTCCATGATTTCTCGGATGGTGCGGGCGCAGCGACCGCACCGAGCTCTGCAGCCAAGGCAGCTGTAGACATAGCTGGTGGTTCGGCGCGTCGCAGACTTGGCGACAGTCCGCACATCAGTGTCGCTTAGGACGTTGCAGGAACAAACGATCATCGGAAGCCCGCTAGCTGAGATATCTGCTTTGCCCCTGAAAGCGGACGTTCAACGATGCGACGACGATGTGTGTTTTGTGCCATGACCGGACTCTCGGCGTCGCGCCATGACTCAGCTCAGATCGCAGGAATTACGGCAATCCGGAGAATAACAATTAGAGCGGGGGCGGCTCCGGCTGCTTCAGCTTCGGGCCGAAAGCCCTCGCCGTATCCCGCTGAGGGCGGCTCACTTTGGATAGAGCGAGTTGCCGTGCATACTCCTGGTCACCAGTTACCTTGTATTGCGGGCTTGTCAGTGAGGCGAGAAACGCCACCATGTCATCGATCTCCGGCTCCGTCAGCGCCAACGGCTGCATGTCCTTGTCGAGCCAGGGGTTCGTGATTCCATCGCCCTTGTTGTAGTGATCCATTACGTCCCACAGGGTCTGCATCGACCCGTCGTGAAAATAGGGTCCGGTCACGAGAACATTTCGTAGGCCCGGTGTCTTGAACGACGCGATATCATCCTGCTTTCTCGTCACGAGGAAGCGCCCGAGGACCGACATCTCGCTCGTAATCGCCGCGGTGTCGATACCCGCCACATGTCCTTGCGCCAGCTCTCGCTCAGCCTGCTGCGCCAGGGGAACTACATGATGCCGGAGGATGCCGATGCCAACGTTGTGAAAATCGCTATCCAAGAAGAGGGCTGCGTCCGGCTGATTGTCCGTCAAAGCATGGCAGAGGTGGCAACGGGCCTTGGCGTTGAACAAATCCCAGCCGCGTTTGGCCGAGTCGCTGATGGCGTTGACGTCTCCGGCGATGAAATGGTCGAACGGGGAATCGAAGGAAGCCAGTGTCCGTTCGTACGCTGCGATAGCGCTCAACATATCCTGCTCGTTCACGTCCCGGCCGAAGGCCTGCATGAATTGAGTCTGATAGTCCTTGTCGCCGGCGATCCTGGACAGCGCATCGCCGATACTGACCGAGCCCATCTCGAACGGATTTGTGATCGGCAGCGCAGCCTGCTGCTCTAGCGTATTGACGCGGCCGTCCCAGAATTGCGTCTTGTTATAGAGCGCATTCAACACGGTTGGGGCGTTACGTTGGCCGACGTGGCCATGGATGCCGACTGACAGGGGCCTGCCGTCTGTGAAGGCCCGCGCCGGATCGTGGCAGGTGGCGCAGGAGACCGTATCGTCGCCTGAGAGCCGAGGCTCGAAGAACAGCTTCTGACCCAATGCGACTCTGGCAGGTCTGAGCGTGGACGGCGAGATAACATACTCGGTCAAAACCGTGGGGAAGCCGATCTGAATTGATGAACGGGGCTGGGCTAACGGGCCCGGCTTGGGCAGGGGCGGTGCCTGCTCCGGCGCCAGCGCGGGCGGTGCACCTACACCGGCGTCTTTCTCTTGGGCTCGCGCAGCAACTACCGCGAAGATATACGATAGGAGCAATAGTATCACGAGGGATGTCGCGCGCATCATAAGTGGGCACCTCATAGCGGCGGCAGGGGCTCCAGCGGGCACTCAAGGCGCGCAGGGCCGAAGCAAGTCAAGAATTTCGCGACGCTTAATGTGTCCCAAGTCAGGCACTGGATATCGGTAGGACTATACACACCCCGTGGTGGGGTCGAAAGTCATTGGCCACGACCCCGAACCGGCCTGGCCCAATGTCGCAGTTGGGTCATTCGCCACCGGGTTGGCCAGGCGGCAAGTCCGGGCATGGTCTGCTATGCCGCTGAAAGCGGAAGTGAGCTATCCTGCCGCGATGCAACACGGATGCAACAGGAAATAACGCTGATGACCGAGACCGTTGCGCCCGTCGCCAACCCCGCCTCTCGACCGTGATCTAGAAAGTCCGCGACGGTCAGCGCGTCGGCACTCGCGCAGCATCTTGATTGCAGCCGGACCTACATCGGCAAGCTCGAAGCCGAAGGCGTGATCGAGCGCCAACGTGGCGGCTTCCCGCTTGATCAAAGCCGCGTGGCCTACCTGAGATATTTGCGGCGTGAGAGGCGACAATCGGCGCGCAGTGAGGCTGATGCTGCCCACGTCACGGTCAAGACCGAGATATTGCAACTGCGGCTGATGGAGAAGAAGCGAGAATTGCTGCGCAAGGCGGACGTGGATGAGTTGATCGACCAAATGGCTGGCACCGTGCTGACCGCACTGTCGAACATGCCTACGCGGTGCTGCGCCGCGCGGCGATCTTGCGATCCGTCGCAGCATCGGGCGGGTCATGTTCGAGATCGCTTGCATCTGTCAGGAGATGGCCGACAAGTGCGGCGAGCCGCTACTCGATGAACAGTACGGATTGCTGGCGCGACGTGGGCGACCGGCGGCAATGACAGCGTGTTTTCGAGAACGCTGCAATCTCCCCATGCTGTTGCCGAATAGCAACTGATTTATTCCTTCTTCGTTGAAGTGTTCCATTTTGCGTTTACGCCGCAACAAACAGTTTTAGATTTGCGGTCTCCGGGCTGGGGCGTGTTTTACGACAGCGAATTTTCGAACCCGGAGGCTTTCTGAAATGATTTTGGAATTCCTCGCAATTCTTTCTCTCGTTCAGTTCGCCAACATGATTTCGCGACTGATCGGTCGGCGGCATGACGTACTCTCCTACGTTTCAAGATCAGGTCCTCACCGGTAAGAGTGGCTAAAGCGGCATTTTGGCACCGTTTTGACGGCATCTATCGAGCCTCCCTGCACCGTGCGCGACGTAGCGACCTAGCGATTCGTCGCAGCATCGAGCGGCTCACCTCATTGTCAGCCATCTCCTGACAGACGCGAGCGATCTCGGCGCGCACCTCGAACACGACCCCCTATCTTCGATACATTTGCCGCATGGTCCGAGCAAACACTAGGTCAGCTTTCGGGACTAAAGCGGCAACCGCCCTCCACATTCGTCATCGACGGCTTATGGCCCGATCCGCACACGTCAGGCGTAGACAATGGCGAGATGGTGCACGTCTATGAGTTCTACGAACGGCTCCTCTTGACAGCGCGCAATAMTAAGTATTCTTTTCATTAGAAATCTTACGATTAGTCCTATGGACCAAGCGCGTTCGGAACGAATTGAAAAGTCTCAGGTGTTGGGCTCTCATCGTGTCCCAGCTCATTTGGCACGCCGCTTTAATCAAATTTGCCTTGGTGTAACTGCGGAGATACTCGCTGCGCAGAATTTAACACCTCTAACGTTTGGCGTTCTAGCTGCCGTCCTGGAGGAACCGGGCAGCGGCCAACGGCAGCTTGCGAGCCGGATGGGCGTCGATGCGGTTAGCTTTGGTCAAATGATCGACCTTCTAGAGCAGAAGGGCCTCGTCAAGCGCGAGTTGGATCCTGATGACCGGCGAGCGCGCCGTCTCTATGTCACAAGGCGGGGAGCTGACTTACGCCGCCGGCTGCGCCCGGTCCTGCTTGCCGCACAGGAACGGTTATTGGCCCCGCTCTCAAAATCGGAGCGCGTTGCCTTGGTGGATATGCTTGTCCGGGTAATCGAAGCCAACGATTCCTACGCCCGTCCCGGCAACGGTCGACGAAAGCCGCGTCGCAAATCAGGTGCAAAATCGATGGAGTAGGAGCCGAAGCGATGACAATTTGGCGACAGCTAACGATCTCGCTTTCCAACTCACGGCTTTCAGATCGGCAAATGTGTCCGCCGGCAGATTGCGGGGCAATGTCGCCGAGCGCTACGACTTGGCTCTTGGCATTTGTTTCTCTAGTTCTTGCTTTTCCCGTTGCCGCTCATGCGGGTTGGCCTGAGCATCAGGTGAAGTTAATCGTCACGTTTCCCGCGGGAAGTGCCAATGATGCGGCGGCTCGAATATTTGCCGATGGGCTTTCCAAGAAATGGGGCAAGCCGGTTGTAGTCGAGGGCAGGCCAGGTGCCGAAGGCACCATTGGAGTCGGCGCTTTCGTCGCGAGCCAAGATGACCATACGTTGCTCTATACCGTTGCCGGATCAGTTACCGTCGCTCCATTGCTGATCGACCACCTGAACTACGACGTCGATCGGGATTTGGTGCCCATCGCGGCCACGACGGCGATCGTTCTAACCCTTGCCGTAACTAACGATCTGCCGATCCGCAGCATCCCGGACTTGATAGACGTAGTGAGATCAAACCCAGGCAAATATGCATGGGCGTCCGGCCCAAGTTTACCGCGATACGTATTCGCGGCATTTCTGAAGCGGAATGACCTGGCAATGAACTTCGTGAGCTATAGAGACGCTTCGCAGCCGCAAGCGGACCTTGGCGAGGGCCGGATCCAGGTCCTGGTGACGTCCCTGACGGCCTCCTCCTCTCCGGTCGAGACCGGAAAGGCGCACTTTCTCGCGGTGATTAATCCCACCCGAGCCGCCGCATTGCCAGAACTTCGGACCGCACGTGAGCTCGGCCATCCAGAACTGGAAATTGATGGCTTGGCCGGAATTTTCGCGGGCACGATCATGTCGAAAGAATTGCGCGATCGAATTGCAGCGGATGTGGCCGCGATCTGTCAGGATCCGGACGCGCGTCAAAAGTTGGAAGCTGCGGGTCATAACGTGCTTGGCGGTACGACTGACGAGCTGAAGACCGGTATTGTTAAACAACGAGCGTGGCTCATCGAAGTGACCCGGATCATCGACGTTAAGAACGCTCAGTAGTCCAAGCTATGGAGACAATCTGATGCCCAATTCAGAAGGTACCAAGCTTCTTGACCTGATCCAATCTCATCGGATCACCTCCGTAATCTACGTGGCCGCCAAGCTAGGAATTGCGGATTTGCTCCATGACGGACCCCGGTCACTCGACCAACTTGCGACGGCGACGGGCACTCAGCACGGCGCCCTCAGGCGCTTAATGGCGGCGCTTTCAACCGTTGGGATATGCGCGCGGATCACTCCAGATGGCTATACGCTAACGGAATTAGGGTTGGCGCTCGACGGATCCGCTGATCAGTCCCTCAAAGCATGGGCGATCTTCGAGGGTGAAATGCTTTCCAAATCTTGGTCGGGATTGCTTGAGACAATAGTGGCCGGCAAAACTGCCGCGCAACTCCAAGGTTTTAACAATAGCTTTGAGCTGATGTCCCGCTCCCCCGAAAGTATCGGTATATTCAACGCGGCTATGGTCGATCTCACGCGACTGGTAGCACCCGACGTTCTAGACGCGTTTGATTTTAGCCAAATCTCCCACCTAATGGATGTCGGCGGTGGTTCAGGCGAGTTGATTGGAGCTGTTGCAAAGCGATATCCGCGGATACGCGGTACCGTATTTGACCTGCCCAGATGCAAGGCGACAGCGCAGGAACATCTTGAGCAAATCGGGGTCAGCGACCGTGCTCAGTTTGTTGCGGGTAACTTCTTCGACTCGATTCCAYCCTTCGCCGACGGACTGATATTGAAGAGCGTAATTCACGATTGGGACGACGAACATGGCAGTGTCATCCTTCGGAATTGTCACCAAGCGCTTCCGAAGGATGGAATACTCCTGCTGGTGGAGCGAATGATGCCGGAAACGCCAACTACCAATGATGCGGACAAAGCACATGCCATGAGTGACCTGAATATGCTTCGGGGCCCAGGCGGCCTTGAACGCACTGAATGTCAGTACCGCCTTCTCCTCGAACAAAGCGGTTTTTGCCAAGCATCCCTGCGTTTGGCCGGACGGTTCGGCGTGATCGAGGCGCGAGCCAACTAGATATTGAAGTTTAGCGCGAATTCGGTGCGAAGCAGCGCCATTCACGTTGATCGGACCGACCGGGAGTCAAACCGGCGCTTTGAGCCCAAGAGATCGCCGGATCAGCGTGACGGTCGACTTCAGGCATGCACTCACTGAATTGGTGGCGCGAAAGGAGCAGCTATCGTGTTATGAAAAGCCACGACCTGCCATAAACCAGCGTCCTTCACGAAAACCCTCAGACTTAGCTCCCGATGCGAAGGGAGCCCGTGCCCGTCCGGAGCAACCAGACCGCTCAGTTCATTGGTTACATTCGCGAGCGCCACATCGGGCCGTATGAATCGTACCGTAACGTCCATCGTTCGCTGCGTGGCGCTCTTCGCTCTAGTCGTCAATATGGTCGACAATCCTTTCTCAATTCCGGCTTTACCGTTCATCATGTCACCGCGGACGCTGACAAATTGGGCGTCGGAGGTGTACATGCGCRCAGCTGCGTGGCCGTCGTGATTGTTGAACCCCTCGGTCATTTCCACAATGACTTTGCGGATGGCTGCTTCATCCTCGCTGCTGCTGGTTTGCTGTGCTCCTGACATTAATGCTGTTCCAAACGTCGCCAGACTGACCGCGACAATGGCGGCAAGAGCATTCATATGTTTCATTTCCGCTCCTTCGCTGTCCAAATACCTGTACAATTCCGGTTTCGGCCAATCAGATGCGCATGTTGCACGAGGTGTCGGCTGACGGGGAGCCGCAAGTCTGCGCGTCGGTTCGGCAAAAATGCGGGTAGGTAGATGTTCGATTGGAACGATCTTCGTTCTTTTCTGGCGATCGCGCGCGGTGGTAGCATCAGGATCGCGGCAAAGGCCTTAGGCGTAAATGAGTCGACCGTTCAACGCCGATTACGAGCTCTTGAAGCCGCTCTCGACTGCTCCCTCGCGGAACGACAGGCCGGTGGATACCGACTGACAGCGCATGGCCAACAGCTTTTGGCCCATGCCGAACGGGTTGAAGCGACCGTTCATACCTTGCAACGCCAATCGGCAGCGCTCGACAACCCCGCGACTGGCCTGGTCAAGCTGACGAGCCACGTGACGGTCGGTCAGCGCATCATCAAATCTGGCTTTCTTGATCGCTTTCATTCGGAGCATCCAGGCATCACAATCGAGTTGATCATGGAGCAGCGCGCGCTTGATCTTTCCAAGGGTGAGGCTGACATTGCAATCCGAGGGGGAACTCTTGCTGATGACCCTGCGCTAGTTGGGCGTAAAATTGCAGAGGTCCCTTGGGGAATTTACGCCAGCCAAGCGTTTGTCGAACGCCATGGCCGACCTTCCGCACCTGCCGATATTGGCACCTTCAACATTGTCGAACTGGTTGATGAGATTGAGGCATTGCCGGCGGCGCGGTGGATGAAGACGCATGCGCCGAGGGCGAGGATTGCAGCGCGATGCAGCAATATTCCCAGCGTACACTTGGCAATTAAGGCTGGCGCCGGTATCGCGCCTTTGCCGGCAGTGTACGCGGCCGCGGACCAAGAGCTTGTCCGCGTGCTTGGACCGTTGAAGGAACTAAGCTATCCAATGTTCCTTCTTGTACACCGATTTCTTCGTAAAGTGCCACGCGTGAATGCGGTCTTCGAGTTTTGCCTCAGCGAACTGAAGCCCGTCCTGATGCGCGGCGAAATGAAGAAATGACTGTTGTGCAACTTCCGCTGATGGCCCGAAGCGGCGTTCGACCGTGACCGCTCAATTGGCGATCCCCCGACTGTTGAGTGACGACGTCAAAAGTCAGCGCGTGAAGGAGGTGATCGTCCGGTCTTTGGCACCATTGAGATATGCGGCCTCTACCTTGTCAGGCGGTCTTTGACCATATGAAGTGTGACGATCACGCCCTCCGCACTCCAATCGCACGAAATCGAGCCGCCAAGCTGGGCCGTCATGCTGCGATTGAGCAGCTTGCTTCCATATCCACCTTCACCAATCGGAGACGCGACGGGCGGCCCGCCGCGCTCGGTCCAGACGACTACCACCTCGGTATCATGCGCGGCGCAGGATATATCCAGTGTGCCGGTTGGCGAGGATAGCGCGCCATACTTCAGTGAATTGGTGGCCAGCTCATGGACAACGAGCGCGAGAGTTGTAGCCGCTTGCTCGCCGACGCCCATGCGGGGGACTGAGACGCGGACGCGACCGCTAAACGCTCCCAAGTCGTCATAAGGCGCAAGCAGTACGGTCAAAAGATCGCCTAACAGCGCCGCTTTTCCACCCTGACCGGGAAGGGGCCGGACCAGATCATGGGCGCGACCTAGCGCCGTCAGCCGATGCGTAAGTTCTTTCGCCATGTCGGCGGTCGTCTTGGCGGACCGCGAAGTGATAGCGGTGAGACCGGATGCAATGGCCAGTAGATTTTTCACCCGGTGGCTCATTTCGCCAGCGAGCAACTCATGGCCTTCCTCAGCTTGCTTGCGTCCCGTCACGTCGATGAAAATTCCGTACATGATGCGACCAACAATGCCCGCGTCATTTCCCTGGCCGCGAGCGGAAATCCACCTGACCTCTTCGCCGACCATGATACGGAAATCAATTTCGTAGGCGCCGACGATCGCGCGGGTGGCAGCAAAAGCAGCTTTTACGCGATCACGGTCGGCCGGATGTACATGTGACGAGAGGTCATCGAACGACACGTATTCGCTCAGGGGCACCCCCCAGAGATCGAAAGCCCTCTCGTCCATTGTGAATCGATTGTTGTCTACGTTCCACGACCAGAGCGCGACGCCCGCCGCCAGGATTGCCAAACGAAGCTGGTCGGCATTCCAAACCGGCAGGCCCGCCTTCTCGGCCGGGTCTTCGGAAACCTTCGGGACTGGGACCACCTCAACCAAGCCAACACCTTGCGCTTCCACGTTTATTCCTCAGCCCGATGAACTTTGCCTGCTGCAGTGGATTAGATCGGGAACAACGCCAGCCTGCAAACGCCTTAGGGGATTTCGGATGACGCTTTGGGAACCAACTCCGCGGCCCCCCAAAAGGTTCGAGCAACAGGTTGGATTCCTGGCACATAAAACGAGGCTGAGAGGCCAATTCGATTAGATGAAAGATTGACCGATGATTTCAGCAGCGAAACGAGCGGTCATTCTTATTGTTGAAGATGACGTGTTGATACGGATGGACGCGGCGCAAATGATTGCAGGAGATGAGTTCGATGTGATCGAAGCGGCCAATGCGGATGAAGCCATTGCTATTCTCGAAACCCGATTAGACATCACCGTCGTCTTCACCGACATCCAAATGCCCGGCAGTATGGATGGTCTCAAACTGGCTGCCGCGGTCAGAGATCGCTGGCCTCCGATCAAGATCATTACCACTTCCGGCCAAGCCAGAATCAGTTGTGATGATCTGCCAGACGGCGGGCTATTTTTGCCGAAGCCCTACAATGCTGCTCAAATCTTGAAAACGCTTCGTGAATTGACAGTCTGATTGAAGCACCTTTCAGCGGAGCTAACGCAGTCGTTGCGACTTCCGGGTTTGTCCCATCAGCGAAGTGGCGACACCTTTCATTGAGGTCCGCTTGGTGGGGTAGAGCGGACTGACTTTGCTCACTCTGAGTTCTTCGCATTTTGACCCATAGCTGGTCTCGACCTCTCACCGCTTTAAAACTTCGCGACCGTTCGCATCCCAAGGACGATGGCGTGCCTCAACGACGCGCCCGGCATGGTCCGGGTCGGGCCGGTTGCACCACCACAGGGGTGGCGAATGTACTGGAGGTTGAGTTGCAATGTGAGGCCGGCGCGCACCTCATACTGATAGACGGTGGTCAGCAGTCGCACCGGCCAATTTGGTCCGTACCGGGACTGGAAGTCGCGGTCGAACGCCGTTGCCCATGGCGACACATGGGCGTAAGCGACGGCGACGCCGAACTTGTCGTGTGGACGCGCATCTGCGAGACCGACGAATTCAAATCCTCCGTCGGCGTAGACATCGATCAGGTTGCGGTCCGGTGGCGAGTAAGACGCGCGCGCGAAGACGCCGATGCCGCGGTCGTCGTCGCCGTGAACGCGATAAATCTTCTGTTCGAAGACACCGTAGATCCCGTAGTCGCCCGCCAGCCTGGCGGGCGTACCGCTCGTCGCGGGATCCGCGAGCGAAAGCCCACTTGTATCGAAGCGTTCGTTGTCGAAACCACCTAGATGGCGCCAGCCGCCAAGCTTGAATTTGCCGTCGAGACCAGGATCACCCTTCCTCGAACTCCACTGAAACTGAGCCTCGGTGAGCACCAGCGGAGGGTCGTTGACGCGAAAATTCAGTCCGTACCGGTCGCGAAGCTGCGGATCATCAAGGCCGGGCCCCGAGGCATTACCGTCGAAGACCGCCCCGACAAGGGTCAAATTGTCGGTCACGTCAGCGCGGAGACGCGCTCCAACGGCGGCCAGCGGAGGCGAGGGGCCGCCACTCGGCATATTCAAGGCAAAAATGCCGGGCCAGCCGAGTGAGGCATTCGTGAACACGTCGGTGTATTTCGAAGCCGCAAACTCGGAATCAGCGGCAAGCTGGCCTGCGCGGAGCGCGATCTTGTGGTCGTTCCATTTCTTCTCGAACCACATCTCGTAGAGACGCGTGGTCGGGAGTGCCTCGATGCCGCTGACGTCGAGGAAATTCAGCAACGCCCCGCGCGAGAGGCCGCCCCGTCGATCCGGAAGACGTTGGCATGAAACGTAACTCCGTTCAGCCCAATCATCTTCTGGAGATCGACGTCCATCGCGAAGTTGATGCGATCTTCGTAGACTGCACTTTGCTGCGCGCCGCCCGAGGGATTGCCGAGCACCTCGCCGATATATGTTACGGCAAACTTGATGCCATTCTTCTCAAAGGGATTGGGCAGCAGGCCCAGGGTGGTTTCCTGCACCGTGCTCTCGCCGGTGTCGGGATCGGATGGCTTTAGATCGTCGGTTTTCTTGTCCTCCTGCGCGAAGGCGCTCCCTGCAAGGGGCGCAACGAGCGTCAGTGCCAGCAGCCAAGCGCGCATCGTTCAACCTGTCCCTCGGCCGGTCATGTTGCAGTGTTCGGCGGGCCGCCACAACGTCCTTTCAGCACGGCCAACAACCTCCCCATGTGTTACGAAGTGAACATAGCCTGCACCGCTCAGTTCGAAACGTCTCCGGCCATGGAACCTTCGAGTTCCATTCTTGTTGTCCCGCAGTTCTCCGGCGATCAGGCGGGACTTATCAATGTCGGTGACAACCAAGAGACGCGGTGACAAGGCTTCCAAGGGTCCCGCAGCGCGAGCTGGAAAGCTCTTTGGTGACATCGCCAACCGCACATCTCAGGCCGCCGGCCGTGCACTGACCTTCGTGATCGCTGCCGCGGTCGTGATCATTTGGGCGATCACCGGGCCAATCTTCCACTACTCCGACACGTGGCAATTGGTGATCAACACCGGCACAACGATCGTGACGTTCCTGATGGTCTTCTTGATCCAGAATTCCCAGAATCGCGACAGCGCGGCCATTCAGGTGAAGCTGGACGAGCTCGTCAGGGTAAGTGCCGTGCACAACTCGTTCGTCGGGATCGAGCATCTAACTGACGATGAGCTCGACGAGATCCGCTCGAAATGCGAGGTGCGGGCCAAGGCCGAGAAGGCCGGAGAGCAGACGGTGGAGAGTGCCAGAAAGAAGGCGCGTCGCGCCGCAGACCTCGTCACCGAATGAACGGTGAAGCAGATCATGACCGCGGTATCCGACACAGCGCGGTTTCGAGGAATATTGAGTGCGTTGCCGAGCTGGAAAAGGAAGAGGAACGAAAACTATCGAGGTTTCATAGGGCTTCTCACACGGTCGGATGGTTCGTCGGGACCATTCATTTCGTGTTGCTTCAACTCCTTCTCGTCGTCGCGTGGGTCGTTTGGAATACCTACGGGTCCACTCGCTTCGACCCTTACCCGTTCAATTTCCTGTCGGCCGTGCTCGCGCTCGAAGCCGTGCTTCTGACGTCCTTCGTTCTGATCCGCCAGAACACCATGGATCAGCGCTCCGAGCGGCGTAATCACCTCGATCTTCAGATCAATATCCTGGCGGAGAAGGAGGCGACCAGCATCCTCCATAAGCTGGATGCCATCGCTGCGAAGTTCGACGTGGAATTTCCACAGGATCTCGAGGCCACAGAGCTTGCCAAGGATACTCAGGTGGAAAGCATTGCGCGCGATATACGCTCCAAGAACGACAAGACGTCCGTCTAGCGTTCCGCGCAAACAACAGCATGGGCCTCTACTTGGTCGATGATCCGGAAGGGAAAAAATTCAAATGAGCAAGAAAACAGCAAAGCAGCAGCTCGACAGCGCCCGCGCTGACCTTGCAGCGGCGGAAGCCAACCTGCGGGCCGTTCTGGAACGCCAATTGGC
>NZ_JBFRFR010000119.1:0-15503 GCF_052114925.1 Bradyrhizobium sp. 2TAF36
GCATAGCGCAGCGCCGGCTCCCGGCGCGGGTGGCAGGTGAAGGCGAACTCGGACGGCGTCTTCCATCCGAGCTGCGAGTGTGGTCGTGCCTCGTTGTAATCGGCCCGCCAGCATCCGAGCGCGACGCGGGCCTGGGCCAACGACGTGAATAGCGTCTCGTTCAACAGTTCATCGCGCAGCCGGCCGTTGAAGCTTTCGATGAAGGCATTCTGCATGGGCTTGCCCGGCGCGATGTAGTGCCATGCCACGCGGCCCTCATGCTCCTTCAAGATCCCGATGATCTGCTCTTCCGAAAAGCGGCTGCGCTTCATGCTCTGGTCCTTGTCGTGGGCCAGAACGAACTTCAAACTGGATTAAACCCGCGGGGCAAGGTCACGGCGTTGACTGCCCCGATTTCTATACCGACAGTAGGTATCGGAATCCGGATCACGCCTTCCTTTGCGGGGACAGCGAGTACCTCGAGGCGCGAACTCTTCCGTAGAACCGGCAGCCGGTGATAAGCGGCAAGATAGATTCGCCATTCGCTCCACTGGCGGCGGGTATTTTTGTGAGTTGCGTAAGTGACAAACCGTTAGCGCGACACTTGCCGAAGTTGCTGCCGCCGATCTGCGTGAGGCTCACTACCGAGCTAGCTGTCGGCACCAACGAGCCGGGGATCTGAGGTTGATTTACATCGTTTTTACAAGTTTTAGATTTTCAGCCCGGCTAGAATTAGATACAAACACCATCGAAACTGCCAAGACCTCTTTCAGAGCGTCAAGATCAGCACTTTTCGGCTGGTCTGCTATGAGCTGACTCCTGCGTCACGCGGACTTTGGAATTCTAAACGTCTTGCAGCGACCGGTCATGGATGTCTCTTTCGGATGGATGTTCCTGCCGCCAAAAATGACAGCTTGCCTGGGGAGCTTGTAACAAACGAGCAGGGGGTCGGATCCGTCCTTCAGCCGGGGGCAAGGCGAGACAAAGACCACCTTCATTTTCAAGGGGCCGGAGGCGCACGACGCGAAGTTCTGCCTAAGGTGACAAACCTTCGGAGGCGGTATCGCTGGGAGCGATAAACGCAGCAGGTTGAAATGACGCGGTGTCACTGCATATGTGACCTAACCCTGTCGCAACGTCGTCACAACAAAAGGCGCTGTCCGAGATGTCTCGAGACGAACCCGCTGCTTTCGTCGAGCGAACCAAGCGGAAATCGACAAAGTGGAGGCGAACTTGCGTCGCGCGCAAAGGACGTGTCTCATTATCTTCGGTGAGATGGGCACTGCTTCAGATGCGATCTTCGGCTTCGGCGATCGGCACGGATTTTACGTTCACCGTGACTTCCATGCTGGCTTCATCCCCAGCATCGCCCCAATAACTGCCTGAAAGAGGGATAGCCTGAGCCGGGGTTCGAGCAACGCCGACTCTAATAAGGTCCCGATTCCCAAGGATGCCATTGGTTGGATCAAATTCGACCCAACCGGAGCCTGGGACGTAGATCGAACACCAGGCGTGCGTCGATCCGCCACCGAAGCGGGTCGGTCCATCGCGATCGGGCACATAAACGTAACCGGTGATGAAGCGGGCGGCAAAGCCGAGCGAGCGCGCGGCTTCCATCATCAGCAGCGCGAAGTCGCGGCAAGTCCCCCGTTGAAGACCTATGGTTTCCGCGGGTGTTTGGGTGCCTCGCATTGTGCGGCGTTGGTAGGAAAATCCCTCCGCGATCGCCTCGTTGAGCGTCATTAGCAACTGCCCAGTAGGGCGGTTGACGCCCGGCGCCACGAACTTCAAGAGCCATTGGTCAACAGCTGCATCACCTGGGTAATGGCGGCGGATGTACGGGTTCAGATCCGGCAGCTCGTTGCCATCATAAGCGAACGGATGCTCTCGAGCGYATTCCTCGATCCGAAAGTCTGGGGCATTCTCTGGAGTATGGTCGAGGCGGATCGTCGTTTGAAACTCTAGCACGTCTGAGAAAGTATTGAATTCGACCAGCGTGATGCAATTGCCGAAGACGTCATGTATCCAGCGAATTTCGACCGGCTCTGGATCAATCGCAAGTTTGCAGTCGAGTAGCCGTTGATCAAAACTGTCCCTTGGACGAAACAGCAGTTGGTGCTGACCGGGCCTTACGGGCTTGCCGTAGCGATAAACGGTGCTGTGATGGACAGTATAAACGGTCATCGCTTCCACTCGATACCGCAAGATAAGACGCGGTCTTGACCGTAGTTCGCAAGAAGAAAATGCGGTTGTTAAGTCCGCGCAACTGCCTTTCATTTCAGCAGGATAGGCCGATGAGTTCGAGGAACCAACACCTGCCGAGCGAGCTTGTCTGCCACGGTCAACGGTGACGGGTAGGGAGACGGCTTTGAAGATTCGCGCAGGCTATGATATCGCGTTTGAGTGCTCCCAAGACGTCCCCATGGTGTTGATGCTCAGTGTCCATCCGTCTCGCCAAGCGGATCTCCTTGGCACGCACCGAGCCCTTTTCTCGCCAAATGTCTCGGCCGAAAATTACACCGATATGTTTGGAAATATTTGTACGCGCCTTGTTGCCCCGGCCGGGCTGATCGAGATCAGCAACGAGTTCGTTATCGAGGACAGCGGTCTACCCGATGTCGTAGCTGTAGATGCTGTGCAAGCCCCGGTCCCAGACTTGCCAGACGACACCCTAGTATACTTGCTAGGCAGTCGGTATTGCGATACGCAAAAACTCTCAGATCTCGCTTGGTCCCTATTCGGCTCGATTAATGGCGGATGGCAGCGGGTTCAGGCGATCTGTGACTATACCCACGATCGCATCCAATTCGGCAGCCAATACGCGCGAAGTGATCGGGCGGCCTCCGAAGGACATGAAGAACGTATAGGCGTGTGCCGTGACTTCGCACATCTCGCGATAGCGCTGTGCCGATGCATGAACATCCCAGCCCGCTATTGCGCAGGCTATCTCGGCGATATTGGCGTCCCGCGAAATCCGGCACCGATGGATTTTAGCGCTTGGTTTGAAGCGTACATTGGCGGGAAGTGGTATACGTTCGACGCGAGGCACAACCATCCCCGGATCGGCCGCATCGTCATTGCTCGCGGAAGAGATGCAGCTGACGTCGCTATCTCAACTGCGTTTGGCCCGACGAAGCTGGTACGCTTCAACGTAGTGACTGAAGAGGTGTTGGTCTACGATGCGGTTTCGCTTCAGCCGAATGGTCATGCATCGCAGCAGCTTGCCCAACGACAATGTGCTTGAGCAATTCGAGGCCACGCCTGAGTTTGGAAACGACAAGTTCGCTAAAGCCAATCCTTTCCCGTCGCTTCACTTGAGGGTTTCTGAAACCAACTGATTGGCGTTCACCCTAGGTGTGAGACTAACCGCTGGCGGTGGTATCCTGGCTCGGTGCCGCCTGCTGCGCTGCCTGATTGCCCGACATCTCAGCCTGCTCAATCTTGTGGGCGTGGTATTGCTCGGCAGCGCCTTGATGCTTGACGTACGACTTGTTGCAGCTTCGGTTGCGGTGTCGATCGCCTTGATATCGATCGGCCTTCGCTGAGCCAACAAGAACTCAAGCTCAACCGAAAATTCGAAGTTCACCCGACGACCGTCCCGTTCGCGTCATCCTCCCGGATCCGTGGGAGGCCAGCATAAGGCAGGCCGAAACGCAGGATGCAAAGTAAAAAGCTCGCGGCTGCGAAGCTTCTAGAGCGTTTCATTGCTTAATTGAATCGGAGGGGATTCCGGTTTTTGGCGGATTGTGATTCAAGATGCTGACTGGATTGGAGGCCAGCATCGCATGACCCGACCTCTTTCCCTGGATCTTCGCGAGCGTGTGGTGGCGTCGGTTTTGGCGGGCGAGAGCTGCCGGTCTGTGGCGGAACGGTTTGGTGTTGCGGTCTCGTCGGTTGTGAAGTGGTCACAGCGGCAGCGGGCAACCGGCTCGGTTATGCCTGGCAAGATGGGCGGTCACCGCAAGCCTGTGCTTGATCCGCACCGCGCCTTCATCGTCGAGCGGGTCACTCAGACGCCACACCTGACGCTGCATGGTCTGAAGGCGGAACTGGCGGCCCGTGGCGTTAAGGTCTCACACAACGCGGTTTGGCTATTCCTGCGCCGGGAAGGGCTGCGGTTCAAAAAAAACACTGTTCGCTCTCGAACAGGCTCGCGCCGACGTCTCTCGTAGGCGTCAGCGTTGGCGATCCTGGCAGGCCGGGCTCGATCCGCGCCGGCTCGTCTTCATCGACGAGACCTGGATCAAGACCAACATGGCCCCTTTGCGGGGCTGGGGCCCCAAAGGGGCACGCCTGCGCGGCTTCGCCCCGCACGGTCACTGGCGTACCCTCACATTTCTCGGCGCGCTCCGCCATGACCAACTCACGGCACCCTGCGTCTTCGACGGCCCGATCAACGGTGAATGCTTCCGCGCTTATGTAAAGCACCTTCTCCTGCCAACCCTGCGCGAAGGCGACATCGTCATTCTCGACAATCTCGGAAGCCACAAGTCGAAAGCTGTCAGGCAGATGATCCAGGCTGCTGGCGCCAGGCTCTGGTACCTGCCGCCATACTCGCCCGACCTCAACCCGATCGAACAGGCCTTCTCCAAGATCAAACACTGGATGCGGCAAGCTCAGAAGCGCACCATCGAAGACACTTGGCGCCACATCGGTCACCTCGTCCAGGACATCCAGCCTCGCGAATGCGCCAACTACTTCGCAAGCGCCGGTTATGCTTCAGTCAAAATGTGAAACGCTCTAGGGTGCTTCCATCTTGGCCCATTGAAGCTGTGAGGAGCGATTTGTCGGCAGAGGGTTCGCGCCCTAGCGGAGCTATAAGAGTTCTGGATGGTGTGGCGATGGGATAGCGAAGGCGGGGGGCAACAATTCAGGGCACCGCCGGTGGCGGGGCAGGGATCTCGGTCTCATCGTCAGGCTTGCACGGCTGAATGGTGTAGCCGTCTTCCAGGACTGTCTTCCCATCAACAACCTCAACAAGACCGGCGTCATCGGCGTGAGTCCAAACTTCCTCCTCGGAGGAAAATTCCTTGCTGAGCTTCTGATCGTCTTCAAACAGGGCGTAGGGCATGCTCGGTCCTCTACCATGAGAACGCCGCAATGGGCAGCTTGTTCAAAGCGCAAACACGGTGGCTTAGGCTGCCGCAAACTCTGGCTGCCCGGCTGCCTTCTTCCGGCAGTCCGCTGCATATGCCTGAAGGCGCTCGATAGTCAGCGTATCGTTTACGCTCCTGGCCAATCTCTCTGCCTTGATTGCTTGGTGCAGTAAGTATTCGGCGTTACTCATGCTCTCACCTCCGGCGAGATAATTTGAAGCAAATTGCTCTGTTCCTACGTTGCTCTCATTGTCCCTAACGGTGTGTTACGCGGGTCACGCTGCCGCGCTTTCCTCCGTAGGGTGGGATCGTGCGAGAGCCACTTCAAGCTCGGTCAGGGCGTAACTGATCCATTCGCTAGGCGTCCTGTTGGCTATAGCGCCTGATTTTGCAGGGGTGTTGCGCAAATGAAAAACCCCGGCCTTTATCCGGGGTGGGCTCTACGCGCTGAAACGTTGAGCGGAGATTTAACGCCCGTGTTGCGCATCAATAGAGGATCTAGGAGCCCCGCTGGGCATATGACCTCCCGACGTCCGTGTTGATTCACAACGTACTCGAATCTTCTCACAGCATTTTAGCACTGAAAGTTCACACTCAACGCGCTTGGTTCTGCCCTGCCAGCACGGTGACCTTCGATACAGGCTCCTGAATAACGCTCTCAACCGCAACAGCAATCGTGGTCGAATACCGTTCCGTGATTGCGTGGGCGGTGAATTCACTTTGCACGTAAACGACGACGAGGCTCTCAGACATCGCGGCGCACTGGATTCCCAGGAAGTAGGCGTCGTAGTTCTTCGCGCCTAAGATGAAATTCAGTCGTGCTTGGATTGCGTAGTTCTGCGTCTCAGAAAATACGCACATCAAAACCCCCACGAAAATATCTATGAAGAAAGCGGTGAGGTGGTCAAAATGCGTGCTTACTGCAAGGAGCCAAAAAAAATGGCTTTTGCATGAGCGAAATTTAAATTGAGCAGCGGCAGCATGTGAACCGCTTGCGGTTTGGCGTGACTAACGGGATTGCTCTGAAGTCGAGGCGTGACACTGTGAAAATTCTGACCGTTTTTGCGGTAGTTGCCATGCTGCTGCTTAACGCACTCGGCCCGGATTCCAAGTCCGATGCGCCGTCGACGCCGAGCACCACGGCCTCGCTGTCGATGACGAATTGCTGCTCGCGGTCCTTTTAGCGCGGCCTCGACGATCCGAGGGAAGGGAAGCGCCTGGTCCAGTCGTAGCCGTTGCGGGTGAAGAGGCGCACGGTCTTCCCTGGCGCTCGACGCGCAGGCGATAGCCGTCATACTTGATTTCGTGGATCCAGTCGGGCCCGGCCGGCGCCATTTTGGCGGAAATAAAGAGCCGCCTTGTGGCGGCGGGGACAGTGTGCCAAGTTTTCCCGAACTTGGCTGCGTCCTCTTAGTTGGTTGGCATACAACGGCGGGATCGGTTCGATTTAGCTAATGCCTGCAAAAAAAGAGCAAGACGGCCGCCGCGTCACCTTCGAGCATCCACTGCCCGCGCACATTATGGCCATCGATGGCACTTGGCGTCGCGCCTGCATGCTTAAGGAGTTTCGGATGTCGGGGCGAAGGGATTGAACCCTCAATGTTCTTTCTTCTGCTTTCCTCCACGGGACTTGCCTATCGCCGTTGTCAGCTCGACCGAGTAAACGGCGAAGAGCTGGAGGTCAGCTTCCTCCGTTAAACCGCCAATGCAAAGAAATCTTCGGATAAAGCCTGAACCGTCATCTCCCAAAATGCCGAAATTTCCCGGCGGGTCGGGGAACTTTAAGCTTGTGTGCACCTTGTAACATTCAGTGCGCGTGTGCCCAGGGGCAACTTTGACCAAAATACTACCGATAGTCCTCGTGGTTGAAGACGAGKATGCAATCCAAAGCATCGTCGATGATACTTTGAGCCAGGGAGGATTCAAGGTGGCCATCGCCAAGACCAAGGAGAAGGCTGTGACGGTGCTCAAGGGGCGGCTCGTTGCATACCGTGCCCTTGTCATAGACACCAATCTGTTGGGGAGGTTCAGCGGGTGGGAGGTAGCGCGGGCGGTGCGCGATGTCGATCCCAATTTTCCCGTGGTCTACGTGTCGGGTGTGGCAGCCCACGAATGGCCGGCACAGCGTGTTCCCAAAAGTATAATGCTTCAGAAACCGTCCGCGCCCGCGCAGGTTACAATAGCGGTCTCTCAGCTCCTCAACGAGCGCTCGGGCGGCGGTTCAGGCACGGCTTGAGACGAGAACATGATGCAGGCATCGATCCTCCTTGTGGAAGATGAGGCGCTCATTCGGATGATGCTTGCCGAGATGGTCGAGGAGCTCGGACATAGGGTCATCGCTGAGGCGGGAAGCGTAGATGAGGGGCGATCTCTTGCAGAGATTGAGGACTATGATCTCGCGATCCTCGACATCAATTTGCACGGCGACAACGTGCTGCCAGTTGCCGAACTGGTAAGGGGCCGGGGGCTGCCCCTCATTTTCTTGAGTGGATATGGCAGCACAGGTGTGCCCGACGGATTTGAAGGAATGCCGGTTTTGGCCAAACCATGTACGCTGGATACGCTCAAGCGCATGATCGATGCTGTCCTACCGGATGGAAAGCCTGGGAAAAGGCAAGACGAGCCTCGGGGAGAATCGTAAATCCTTGCGCCTAAGGGACGGCTTGCCGCCCAAGTTGTACAGGGCACGAGGTCTGGCATGTAACCTCACGCCGGCCTCGTTCTGAACTCCTTCGTGGGCCCACAGGTAAGCGACGCGATTTGTCTAGAGGCGTCGCACGGCGTCGGCAGTTCAACCGCCGATGAGCTTGTCGAACCCGGAGCCCCGTCGATAGCGACGACAGCTCTATTTCAGGTTTTCCGCGGCCTTCGCGCAGTTGAAGGTGCCGGTAGCACCGTTTGTGAGGAGTTTCGACTGCACATCTTTGCCGCGCTTTCAGCGAGCTTCATTTCGGTAAGGATTGCGCGATTCGCTTACACGCCATTGCTGCCGGCCCTTATCGAGGCAAAATGGTTTCCGGTGCGAAACTGGTGCGGTGCCTCTGAACCCCGATTGCGTGTATTGAGACCTCGCTCACCGATCGACGCGCGGATCCCTGCTTCGTCGTGATCGGCCCGGAGTCGCAAACCCGATGACCGGCAACTATTAGCGCAGATCCGTCGAAGAGTTCCTGGCTATCACTTTGCGCGACCGACCACGCTCCTATCTCGCTCGGGTGTGGACCAGGAGGGCACGGTGGAGCCTTCCAATGTGTTCAAGCCACCCTCGCGAGCGTACTCGCCAGCCCTGGAATAAGGGAAGGATCGTCGGTCAAAAGCGACCTTGAAGCCGAAAGAGGTCTAGACGATCCCTGTCGGATTTCAAAGGAGTGACCGGTCGCAAGAAAGCGGCAGGAGATGGTATCGTTACCATGGGGCAGCGCAAATTCGAGCTTTCATCCAGACTGGCTCAAAGAAGCTGGGCCGGAGAACAAAGCGATGTTTCGAAGGCAAAAGGGCAGATCGCACGCGCATGTTGGCGTAGATTGCGACGGGCTGTCGAATGCGCAGTTGCAACGCGAGAATCCCTCAAGCCAACCTAGCTCCAAGCCACTGACCGCCAGTCACCAATTCCCGGGCAGCCTCTTCCACTACTGCCACCACGGTGGCCGCCGCTGGAGATAAGGCTGCTCCCGCCGCCTGGCACAACACAATGGTACGATGGCAGCCCCCCTCCGCGAAGGGCATCGCCCGAATACGGCCCTGGTCGGCATCCATGCGAATGCAGCCGCCTGGCAGCAGCGAGACGCCAAGCCCGGCTTGTACGCATTGCGTGATCAGGGCGATGGCGTCGACTTCGTGTTTGACGTTGAGCGGCAGGGAGCGGGCGCGAAAATGTCCTTCTGCCGTATGGCGAAGGCCATTGCCGACCGACGGAAGGATAAACTCGTGCACCGAAGCATCCAGGAAGGAAATATGGGTCTGACGGGCACTCAGGTCGGCTGAGGTCGGTCCGACAAAAAGAAGCTCCTCTTTCAGAAGTTGCTGGCAGTGCAGGCCCGATGCTGAGCGCGGTTCTGCCATTACGGCGAAATCCAACTTTCCCGCTCGGATATCGTTAACCAGCAAATGGGTGTGCTCTTGCTTCAGCTCCAGGCGAACATCGGGATAACGCGCCGTAGTGAGCTGCAACAGTGGCAAGGCGAGCACCGTCATCAAGCTGTGCGGTAGTCCGACGGTCACTACACCCGACGGTCGTTCGATCGATTTGCGTACATCGTGCCGGGCCCGGTCGAGTTGTTTAAAGACAATCTGACAGTGCTCGTAGAGCCTGGCCCCTGCTTCCGTCATAGCAACACCCTTGGCCGAGCGTTGCAAAAGCACTGCACCTAGTTCTTGTTCGAGCGACTGGATGCTCTTGGTCAAGGCAGGCTGGGCTACGTGAAGACTCGCAGCCGCTTTGCTGATGCTTTTGGCCTCGACGACGTCGACAAAATATCGAAGCTTGCGAAGGTCCATGGCTACACGCTTTAGTTGTTTAAGGCCATTCCTTGCAGGAATGCCCCTCTAACAACATTATATTTGCCGAACAAGCAATCTAAGGATGGAATGACGCGGCTTTCCGGAAAAGCCAACGCGAAAACGGGGGCTCGCTGGACGGCGAGGTATAACCCGCTCTCATAGGTAGGTCGTGGCGATGTCTGCTACCCGTTCCCCGTCGATGCGAAGCAAGCTCTTCGTACCGGGTTCCCGTCCCGAGTTGTTCGACAAAGCGTGGCAATCGGCCGCCGATGCAATCTCGTTTGATCTCGAAGATGCCGTGGCGGAAGACCGCAAGATCGAAGCGCGCGACTACGTCGCGAGGGCGCTTGAACGTCGCACAACGTCGGGAAAGGTCGTGATTGTCCGCATCAATCCCTGGGGCGAGCCTTTCTTTGCCGACGATCTTGAGGCGGTCGTGCGACCCGGCCTCGACATCGTCAATCTTCCGAAGGTCGAAAGTGCCGAAACGATCCTGGAGACGGCGGGCCTCCTCGATCGGCTCGAGCGCGAAAACGGTATCGGCCGCCGCGTTGGCATTCTCGCCAATATCGAAACCGCCCGAGGCCTTCGTGTGGCGGCCGAGATCTCGTTGTCCCATGAGCGGGTTATCGGCTTGCAGCTGGGCTTCGGCGATCTGTTCGAACCACTTGGAGTCGAGCGTAGTCCGCTTGCGCTGGCGCCGGTGCGGCTGGCTGTCCGGCTTGCCGCTGCCGAAGCCGGTATCGACGCCTTTGACGGAGCATTCGTCGGCGTGGCGGATGGCGAAGCGTTCCGTATGGATGCTGAAGCCGGCCGCGCGTTAGGTCTTGCGGGAAAGAGTTGTATCCATCCCAGTCAGATCGACATCGCCAACGCGGTATTCTTTCCGCGCCCCGCGGAAATCGAAAATGCGCGGCGCATCGTCGCCAAAGCCGAAGAGATGCTCGCGCGCGGGGTCGGGGCGTTCATGGTCGATGGCGTCATGGCCGATGGACCATTTATCGACCGGGCCCACGCAGTGCTGAGAATCGTCGAAGGGGCGGCCCACCATGCCTGAAACGATGAAAACCGAACGCGCCATGCCTGCAGCCGCGGGCCCTCTGAAGGGTTTGCGCGTCATTGATTGCGCGACGCTGTTCGCGGGGCCGATCATCTCGACGCTCATGGGCGATTTCGGGGCCGACGTCATCAAGATCGAGCACCCGAGCGGCGATCCGTTACGGAACATGGGCGCCAAAAAAGAAGGGCACGGCCTCTGGTGGAAGACCACTGGGCGCAACAAGCGTTGCATCGCGCTCGATTTGAAGACCGCCGCGGACGCCGAGATCTTCAAGGCGATGATCGTCGACGCAGATATTCTCGTGGAGAATTTCCGAACCGGAACGCTGGAAGGTTGGGGGCTTGGCTGGGACGTGCTCTCAAAGATCAATCCCCGGCTTGTGATGGTGCGGGTGACCGGCTTCGGCCAGACCGGGCCGTATAGCCGACGCGCTGGCTTTGGCACGCTGGCGGAGGCGATGTCCGGCTTCGCCCATATAACCGGCCAGCCCGATGGCCCGCCGACTTTGCCGCCATTTGGGCTCGCCGACGGCATTGCGGCCTATTACGGCTGCTTTGCGGCGATGTTCGCGATTTACGAACGTGACATCGGCGGCAGCGGCAAGGGCCAGTATATTGATCTTGCCATTTACGAACCAATCTTTGCCTTGCTGGGACCGCAACCGATCATCTTCGACCAGCTCGGTGTGATCCAGAACCGCACTGGAAATCGTTCGGTCAACAATGCGCCGCGCAATGCCTATCGTACGCGTGAGGGGCGCTGGGTGGCGCTTTCGGCGGCGACACCCAGTATCGTCAAGCGTGTGCTCGACCTGACGGGGGGCCCGGGTACGGCGGATGATCCGCGCTTCCAGACCAACCTCGACCGCATCAAGCATGTCGAGGAGATAGATCGGATCGTCGGTGGCTGGATCGCCAAACATGATCTGCCCCAAGTCCTCGAGACCTTTGAGCGTGTCGAGGCCGCGATTGCGCCAATCTATGATGTTGAGCAAATCTTCGGCGATCAGCAATATATCGCGCGAAACTCGGTGGTCTCGGTACCGGACGAGGATCTCGGCCCGGTGCGGATGCAGAACGTCTTCCCGGTGATGTCGCGCACGCCCGGCGCTATCCGTCGCACCGGCGCACGGATCGACCAGGATCGCGACGAGATCATTGATGAGTTGCGGGCCGCAGGCCGGCTCCCTGCACAGGGAGAGGACAGAGCATGACAGGCGTCTGGCGGCCAAGTTCCGAACATCCGCGTGATTTCGTAGGTTACGGCCGAAAACGCCCCGATCCGCGCTGGCCTGGCAACGCCCGGATCGCCGTGAATTTTGCGATCAACTATGAAGAAGGGTCGGAATACAGCGTTCCCGACGGCAGCGGTCGTACCGAGCTTGGCCTTGCCGAGGCCCCGGGCGGGCGGGTGCCGGCCGGACAGCGCGACCTCGCGTTCGAGACCATGTACGAATATGGCAGCCGGGTCGGAATCTGGCGGCTGTTCGATCTATTCCAGGAACGGCAGTTGCCCGCAACGGTGTTTGGCTGTGCTGTCGCGCTGGAACGCAATCCACAGGTAGCGGAGGCCATCGCTGCTTCGAATTTCGATGTCTGTTGTCATGGCTGGCGCTGGGAAGAGCATTTCCGCTTGAGCGAAGAGGAAGAGCGAGAGCGCATCGCGCGCGCGGTTGCGTCTATCGAGCGCACGACCGGCAAGCGGCCGCTCGGCTGGTATTGCCGTTTCGGGCCGAGCGAGAATACGCGCCGCCTTATCGTCGAGGAGGGCGGCTTCCGCTACGATTCGGACGCTTACAATGACGAGCTGCCTTATTGGGTCGAGGTCGAGCGCAAGAACCATCTTGTCGTGCCCTACACGATGGATGCCAATGACGGAAAGTTCGCGGCTCCCTCCGGCTTTTCGGCGCCCGACGATTTTGAGGGCTATCTGAAGTCGACTTTCGACCAGCTTTACAGGGAAGGCACCGAGAAGCCCGGGCTGATGTCAATCGGCCTTCATCCGCGCATCACGGGACGGCCGGCAAGGGCACGGGCTCTGGCGAACGTCCTCGACCACATCCTCAAGCATGACCGCGTTTGGGTCTGCAGGCGCCTTGATGTCGCCGAGCATTGGCACGCCCACCACGCACCCTCCGAGGATGACCGATGAACAACACAACCGGCACGCAGATCTGGGATAGCTATTTGGGTGAGGCCGACCGCGCCGTATTGGCGAGAGGGCGGTTTGCACAGCGGATGGGTTTCGGCGTGAGGCCCGCGATCGTAGTCATCGATGCGCAACGCTACATGGTCGGCGAGCGCGGCATTCGCGACGAGCGCTATCCCTCGTCCTGCGGTGAAATAGGATGGGCGGCGGTCGATCGGATCGCGACCATCCTGGATGCCGGACGAGCGGCGGGCGTTCCGGTGTTCCTGACCCGCTTCGCCCTCGACGCCAGCGGCAATGATATTGGTGTCTATGGTCGCAAGCGCGCCTTCATGAAGGAGCGCGATGACTGGTGCATCGACGGAACGATGGGCGCTGAATTGCTGCCCGAGGTCGGACCCAAGCCAGGGGATATCGTCTTCGTGAAGAAGAAGCCGAGTGGTTTCCACGGGACGCCACTGCTCGGTTATCTGGTCGAACGCAATATCGACACCGTGATCGTGCTCGGCGGTGCAACCAGCAATTGCGTGCGCGCTACCGTCTTCGACGCCGCTTCCTACAATTACCGCGCGATCGTTCCGGCCGACGCGGTGTTCGACCGGTTGCCGATCTCGCACGCGATCAGCCTCTTCGACATGGATCGGCAATTCGCCGACGTGACGGATGCGGCCACCGTCATCGCCAGCCTGCAGAAACACAGCAAGGGGGATAGACAATGAAACGTCTCGTATTGGCGGCTCTCGTGTTCGCCGCATCGACCGTGTCCGCGGGCGCGCAAGAGACGTGGCGCATCGGGGCGCTCTACCCCCTGACAGGCGGCCTGGCGCTGCTCGGTAATGAAAATCTCAATGGCGCGCGTATCGCTGTTGACATGATCAACGAGAAAGGCGGCATCGCCAGCAAGAAAGTCGAACTCGTCCAGGGCGATGCGTCGACCCCGGACAAGGCGCAGTCGGAGGCCGAGCGCCTGTCCTCGCTCGAGAATCTGCAGATCATAACCGGTACTTATTCGAGCGGGCTGTCTTACGCAGCAAGCCAGGTGGTGGAACGCCGCGGCGGATTGTATTGGGAGACCGGCGGCATCGCCGACGGTTTGACCAAGCGCGGTTTCAACGGCTATTTCCGCCTCGTGTTCACGGCGAGCTCGAACGGGCAGCTTGCCGCCAGTCTCGCCGCGAGCGCCATTGCGCCGCGTCTTGGCAAGAAGCCTGCCGATCTCACGGTGCTCATCGTTCACGAAGATTCGGATTACGGTACCTCTGTTGCAACCGCGGCCGAGACAAAGGCCAAGGACCTCGGCTTCAAGGTCGCGGGGCGTCTGCCATATAAAGCCACGACCACTGATCTCGCCCCGCTCGTGCTGCGCATGAAGGCGAGCGGCGCTGACATCGTCATCGCTTCGTCCTATGCCAATGACGCGCTGCTGATCCAGCGCCAGATGAAGCAGCTCGGCGTCAATGTCGGGGCTTTCATCGGTACCGGCGGCATTTACGGTCTGGCGAGCTTCGGTGAAGGATTGGGGAGCGCCGTTAATGGAATCTTCGACACCGAGGGGTCGGCGGGGATCAATCCGGCGGCGCTCTCAGAGGAGGCGCGAACGCTGCTCGCCGAGTTTCAGAAGCGCTTCCAGGCTAGTCAGGGCAAGGCGCCATCCTACGTCGGAACCCAGGGCTTTGTCGGTACCTACATTTTGCTCGACAAGGTGCTGCGCACGGCAGGCGTGACGGATCCGGCCAAGCTGAAGGAGGCAGCGCTTGCGCTCGACATTCCCGCCGGCGGCACCTCGCTCGGCTGGGGCGTCAAGTTCGCCAAGCCGGGTAGCGAGATGCAGGGGCAGAACGAGCGTTCCTTCCCGGTCGCGCAGCAGTGGCAGGATGGAAAACTCGTCGTGGTGGCGCCGGATAACCTCAAGACCGGCGATCCGGTGTTGGTGCCGCTCCAGACTTGGGACAAGCGTTGATCTGGCCGCGGTGGCTGGCAATGCCAGTCATCGCCCATAGCCGGGATACAAGATGCTGGACATCCTTCCTCAATTGCTGGTCTCGGGCCTGCTCATCGGCGGTGTCTACGGATTGCTGTCGATCGGCCTGACATTGATCTTTGGTGTCTTGCGGATCGTCAATTTCGCGCAAGGCGAGTTCATCATGCTCGCCATGTTCGGCRCCTTCTGGCTCAATACGCTGTGGGGAATCGACCCCTATGTATCTATCCTTATCGTCACACCGGTTCTGTTCGGGCTTGGCTTGCTTGCCGAACGCGTGGTGATCAAGCCGATCCTGCACGCGCCACATGCGATGCAAATATTCGCGACCTTTGGCCTGTCGGTGGTACTTCAGAACGTTGCCCTTACCTTCTGGGGCCCTGACTACCGTTCGGTTCAGACGGCCTATTCCTCGCAATCCCTTATCGTCGGGAATGTCGCCATCTCCGTGAGCTCACTTTACGCCTTCATCGTCGCGTTTTTGATGGCGGGAGCGTTGATCGCGTTTCTGCAATTGTCGCGCGACGGCAAGGCACTGCGGGCCATGGTGCAAAACCGGTATGCCGCTTCGCTGATGGGGGTGAACACGCAGCGGCTGAACCGGCTGGCGTTCGGCGCCGGCGTTGCCTGTGCGGCGGTGGCTGGCTGCATCCTGACGCCGATGTTCTACACGTTTCCAACCGCAGGGGTCGATCTGATCATCACTGCCTTTGTCGTAGTCGTTCTCGGAGGGCTTGGC
>NZ_JBFRFR010000120.1:0-15466 GCF_052114925.1 Bradyrhizobium sp. 2TAF36
CAATCCCGCTAGGCAATCGTCTCGCCATCCGCGATCGCTCCGTCTCAATCCCGCTAGGCAATCGTCTCGCCATCCGCGATCGCTCCGTCTCCGCAACCTGACCAGCTCCGACGGAGCAATCGCTACCGGCGTGTCACTGGAGAGAGGAAGAATGGTAGCTTGACAACAAACCGCAATTAAAGGGCCGATTGACACTCTATCCGCCGAAGCTCGTTCAGGTCTCGTTTCATTCGACCACGCGCGCCCATTCGCGAATGTTGATGACCCCGTACTGCAAAATTGTGACCAATAAACTCGTGCGAGTAACGTGCATACAGTTCCAAGATGTGCCCCAAGGTCCCGATCTCGGTCGCGGGGTGTGCCCCTTTGTCCCAGCCTAGTCGGCCCAAACGACATCTTTCCGCACCTACAACCGGCAGTAGCTCGCGCTCGTTGTTACAGGTCGCAAAAAACGGCAATAAGTGAGCTGGTTCAGGCGCCCTTCATATCCGCTCGCTAAACCGGCGCACTGGGATTTGAGGCCAGCGAAATAAGTGCCGCCAGGACAATGTATTTTGAGCCTGGCGGCGTTCAATTTTAAGACTAATGGCAAGCCCGCCCGCAATGGACGGTTTCCAACGGGCACCCGCTTGATTGGCCGCAATTTCCAAGGATCACTACCAATCAGCTGAAGGCGCCGCGGAGCGGCGTTGTGCCGGAAGCTGACCCACGGTCGTATCTGGCTTGTAGGAACGGCGGCCTTCGGGACTAGTTGCCCCTGACGCCAAACTAGGGTCTCCGCCATGGGTTTTTGCAAAATTACCTGCTTGGTCATCATCGCGATCTTAGCCTGCGGCTCTGCCGCACTTGCGGGGGGTGGTCATGCAACTGGAGTGGCTGGGGCAGACCGTCCTGGTGGTGCTAAGCACCGCCTCTTTATTATCCGCCGCCCGCTTCCAATACAGGGGCCTGCGTCTAACGGCACCGTTGGCGTCAATGCGTCAAGCTCCAAGCTCAACTCGCGGATCGACGGCAAGATGTAAGAACGCGGGCCAACTGCGAAGGTCTCTGCGCGATCTTAAAAGGGCAGGATAGTTTGTTAAACTGAGAAATTGAACGGCTGAGATCCGACCTCATGTCTAGTACCGTCGTGGGCGTCCGATGTTGGGATCGACCACTTGCCGCGGTCGACGCATGGATCACCAAATAGAACGAGCCGGACCTCTCCCGCCCCGAAGCCATCCGCCGCCTAGTCGAACTAGGCCTGACCGTAAAGCCAAGGGGGCAGCACTCCAGTGAAGGCCAAAAGCTCCGGGCCCGCGCGATGGCCGCTAAGGCAATCGATAAGCTCGCTGACTCGCCGCCCCCCCCGGCGACCAAGCCACACGTAAGAAGCGCCTGCTTAAGGGCCCGGAGCAATTTCCAGGGTGTGAGAGTCGATCGAGCAAGCCAAAAGACATGAACGCTGCGCCGATCGTGCGGAACGTCGCAGCGTCGGTCCAGGCGCAACTCACGCCTGCGACCGATTGGACGCGATGGAGCGACGCACGTATCTCTGAATCGGTTCCCGCCGGAATCGGCAAGTGCTCGTCACCGAGCTGGCCCAATCCCCTCACCTCACCGGTCCTGCTCATCACTAGGAACGAATGCCGAGCGCTTCTGTTCTTAAGGTTCCAGCTAGGGAGGATATTGTGAGAACATTGGCCACCATCGCTGCTCTGCTCTTTGCTTCCGGGGCGTTCGCGCAGACTCCTGCTCACACGGCGTCCGAAGCAGCCGCACCAATCGCTGCTGCGGGAGACTGGAGCGCAGCAAAAATGAAGGGCGTCAACGTTTACAATGAAGCCAACGACAAAGTAGGTGACGTCTATGACATCATCATCGACTCTCAGGGCCGGGTAAGGGGTCTCGTCATCGAGGCTGGCGGCTTTTTGGGAATGGGAACGCATTATGTGCTGGTCGCGATGAACAGCCTTAAATTCGCTAATAAGGCTGGGAAAACGACCGAAGGAATGACGTCCGCGACTGCGCGCGAATGGTTTCCCGATCGCGCCGTTATCAACGTCACGAAAGACCAACTAAAGTCGATGCCAGAGTTCAAGTACTAGGTAACTCTAGGATTGGTGGTCGCGTACTGTGACGCTGCTCAACGCCCCCGAATACGTCACTGTTTTGCCGGAAGGCGGAAGCTGCATGATGTTTGCCCGCATCGGGTTCATTCCTTGAACCTTTGCATCGTCGTTCTACACCAATGATCATCCGAGATTTTTGTCCCTCCACCTCGCGACTGGTCTGAGCATTGCCGCCGGGACAGCGTATTTTCGAGCCGGCGGCGCATTGCCTAGGGAGAAACCGTCGGCGTCACACCTTCAACGCGCGGCCCCTAGAGCGCGTTAGAAGAAGCGCCAACGCCCGAATATCTCGCATTACGAGAAGGGCTTGAAGCATGATGATCTTCCGCTTCGGCACGAATGAAATTCCTATGCGCAAAGGCGCAGGGGGACTGCTAATGAAGCTGATTCTCAGCGATGGCGGCCGCGCTATCCCCGTCCATCGTTGTGAGCTTTGTTTGCAGCCAATGWGGCACGTATGCGATCAAGCCGAACGCCGGCTTTTCAAGTGCGACGACTGCGCTCTTGTCAGCACGGAGGTGTTGATGCTCGGCAACCCAGGCCGCAAGTAGTCGCGCCATTTGATGCTCAGGGGCGGCCCGCCAGCCGCTGCCCATCACTGTTCGGTGCAATCGGCGCCAGCGCATCACTTGCCCTTGCCGTATTCGGTGATCCTCAGCGACAGGCCTTGCGAGCATCCCCGACAATGCCTTCCGCGCCGGGCTCAACTACGCGATCGAGCGCGGCTGGCTATCCAAGCACGAAAGCGGCACCTGTGTGATGCCGTTCGGCGAAGATCTGCTGACCCGCAACGCCAACTGAGGCGGCATTACTCCGCCTCCGACCTGTTAGCTATGGTCTTCTCGATTTCGTCGGCGAGCTGTCTGAAATGAGCGGCGAGCCGCTCATAAAGCTCGCGCTTCTGCAGGTCGGTCGCGCTTCTGGCGATCTGCTCCGCATAGTTGGCTTCGGCGCGCATTTTCTCCGCGCTGGCTTTCATGTCTTCCATGGCACTACTTCGGTGGCTGCAAGCCTGGCGATTGCAGCCATTCGTCAATATGGGCGGTGATATCGGCTGCGCGGGCCTCTCTCAAAAGGTCCTCGCGTTCCGTCCCCGGGGGCATCTCCTCTGCCCTTGCCCGTGCTTGCCTAGCTTCTTCGATGAGCCGTTCGCCTAGCGCCCTATCCTGTTTGAACCGGTGGCGTTTCATTTGAACATCCTCCCGCACATCAACTCTTTCGGGATTTCAACTGTTCAATCCGGGAACATTAAATCAGACACTCCCGTAGCAGAAACACCCTTGTTGCGGCGCGCCACGAGCCGGTGCGTTGTGGCGGTGCCGGTGTTTCCGTACTCTTCAGCCCTGGAGGCGCTTCGAGCCGCTCACGCTCGCAGAGTAGACTCGCCGAGGAACAGACTGTCGGTGGAAGGCTTGTGTCTGCGGTGACTGCTTCCCTAACGAGGCAAGAGCCTGTCCGGAGGCCCCAGCATCAACATGCCCCCCCGGCCGGGTGCCGGGGCTGCCACGGGCCGAGGAATGAGGACATGCATCCCAATGCCAACACGGTTTTGGGAGTTCTGCTGGGGGCTGCTCTCCTGTACGTCATTTTTGTCCATTAGCGCGCCCTGGATTAGGCCGCATGCCTATGAACAGCGCCGCGACAAACAGTGCGGCGCCAAAGGCTGCAACGCCAAGGCAGATGCACGCGTGGACTGAATACGGATTGACGTCGGGCTCTTCGATCATGTCCTCGCCTCGGCGGGCGTAAGCCGGGAGAATGTCCAGATGATTTGCGACGTCGGCTTGACCGGCCTCTCAATCAGGGTCTCTCGCTCGAGACGCCTTTTCTTCGGCCTATCCGATCATTTCGGTGGCGCCAGACCCGGCGATCTCAGCCACTGGTTTATGTGAGAGCCGGTCTCGGCCTGCCGAGCCCTACGCATTGCGGCATCGCGTACAGGCCCATGAGGAAGCAGTTCGGCTTCCTCGCGAAGCCGTTTAGCTTCTTCGGCGAGGCGGTCTTCAAGGGAGGTGCTTTGCGCGAAACGACGCCGATGCTGCATGGCGCGCTCCTTTCCCGTTCGAGGAAGGCGGGAGCGCAAGTGGCGTTCTCATCACAGATAAAAGCCAAGTTCCGCTCTGTGATGATCAGACAATAGCACGACGCGGGCTTGGGCTCCTTGTCCAATATTAGGTTTTCAAAATAAGGGACCCCCAAAGGCACCTAATTGCCGTTGATTTCAGCGGTTCGCGTGAGGGTGAGCAAAGTCCGACCTTCATTGGGTGAAGGGCCGTCCGTGACCTTCATCTCCCATGGTATCCCCCTCCACATGTCGGTGGGATGCTCGGACGTCAGGACAGTGCCTGCGTACTTCACTGCTTCAAGTTTCGCTGCTTCGGTGTCGGCCACTTCAACGCCGACGTCATCGATCAGCATTTTCCCGTTCAAAATATGGAAGTAGTAGCGCGGCACATCCGGTCCTCCGTTTGGGCGGAGAGCGCAGTCGCGTCTCTCAGTCAGGGGGCGCCTTGATCGGTCCCGGTGATAGCGGGACAAGAGCAGATACCGGGTGGCGTTCCTAATTGGGCCACCGCACTTTTCAAACTAGGCCAGGCGGATCGCCTCCGGCTTGGTCGAGCCGGCCTGGAGCGCGCTCGCGCCTCGCTAATTGAGCTGCCCCTTTTTCAATCAACGCATTCCAAGCCCGCATTTCCGGTCGTTGAAAGACCTTTGTCTCTCGGCGTCACGCACCACCGCCGCCTCTACATCGGCCTGCCTTCGCGCGCTCTTCCATACCAAGTAGATTGCCAGCCCAACGTAGGCGTAAAAAGGTACCAATACGGCCAATGCCCACGCGATGCCTACGAGAAAAACCGCGAATAATACCACACAAAAAATAAGAGCTAGCGCGAGGGGCATCGAACTCTCCCTATCTTTGATATGTCGCGCGGGAGATCCTGCGCCGTTGTGACCTTCAACTTGCCGATGTGCCCTCGCACCTGCAGGAGTTCGTCGACCGCCACGCCGTCCAGGACATTCGGCAGCTTACCCTGCGGCTTGTCTAAGCATGCCGTTTCAGCGCAAGAAGCCAGCGATCGGCATTCCTCGCTTCGGCTTAATGAAGGAGGGCCTAGTGCTTTGAACACCAGGCCCTAAGTTAGCTGCTTCACGCATCGTGACTCGCGGAAGGTTGGATTAACACTAAAAATCTAACGACGTTCCAACTGTCCTACGCTCGTCTGTTCACCTCACAAACCTGCTCTCTTGAAGAAAAACAGGCGACTCCGCGAAGAAAGCCTGTAGGGATGCAACTCACGACGCTAGCGAAGGCGCTCGGGACTTGGAGCATCGCTTGGCTTGGGCGCTTCCCTCTCTGTGGCCCTGCGCTGCCCACGGAAACCCTCCGGATCGTCGCGGCATGATCCAAAAGCCGGCCTAGTGCCGGGCTTTTTCGTTGAGTAGCCTATTTAGCATCCACGAGTGGCCAGCGCCTAACCGGCGGGTTTTTCTTTGTCCTCGTGCGGCTGCTCGCCACGGTTTTCGGCAGTCTGCTCCGAATCCCCCGGCTTCTTTCCGGCCATGTTCCCAGGGTTGTAATGGTACTTGCCGTCCGGATTCTCGCCGGGCTGCTTCTCATTGGGATTTCTGTTGTTGTCATCGGCCATTGGCGTTCCTTTAGAGGGAGGAACAACATGCAACAGGGCGGGCAATCCCTTAGTTCCTACCGGTGGCCTAATTCGGCCAGTACCCCAAATTAGGACCCCCCCTTCTCTGCGTCCTGGGGTGGGCAACGGCCGCATCCGTTGCCGCGATGAGAAAAACCGTTTGGGTTTCACTGATCTGGTCGAAGCTCGGAGCGCTTCTGCAGGTTGCGTTCGGTTGTTCTGACGGTGTACTCAAAGCGGGTCGAGATCAGCTCCTCTCGACGCTTACTACTACTGCCCACGCATTCTTTGCACGCTGTATGTGGGCGGAGATCACGTCTCACCTTCCGCAAGAGCGCGAATCCGCTGAATCGCAATAAACTCCACGGGCGTTCCTATCTCCGCAGTAATACGGTGCCGACCGTGTTCCCCGCTGTGCTTCTTGTCACTGTGGGTTGAGCATGGCAGCATAGCTTTCCGCCGTCATTTTAATCTGCGGTGCGCCTAGAACATTACAAATTGTATTGTTGATTTGAGACCTAAATCATGTGGTTCTATTTCGGGTTAGCGTTCAGCTCATTTTTCTTTGGCGCGGCTGCATTCATCCTGTACGCCGCATTCGATCTCCCGGCCGAGATCTATTTTGATGAGAACTAAGAAAGACCAAGCCTCACATTTTTTTTGCAGGAAACCTGAAACTTCCCCCGTTGGATGCACGTACCTCCCGTTGATTGATTCAACATGCGATGGCGTGAAATCCGTTTGGTTAAGTTCGCTTATCAAGAGCGTTTTAGGAATATTCGATGGACAATGATCGCGTGGATGTTTTTGCTCGTCGCGTGGCCGAGCTCGCTTCACAATTATCGGAACTGGAAATACTCAGAGACAAAGTTGCCGAGGCGCAGCGACGCGTCCTCGGTCGTACCATTCCCTCATCAGGCGCGTTGATGAAGGGACGAAACCGATTGACTTGCTTGTTATAGGAACTCGAGACGCACAGGGTTTCTTAAATGATGCTGAGCTTGTCCCTCAGCTGGCGGAGCGGCCCCGGCATTACATCAAAGCGCCTCTCGGCTGGGGCCGTCTCCCTAAAGAGCTGTTCCAGCGCGAATGGCATCAGGCATCTCAGTGAAGCCCGATCCTTGATGGGCGGCGGCTTCCGACCAAGCGACCATGTTCAATTCGCGTGCCTACTACGCGACCAATACAACCCGTCATAAGTTTCTACCGTCGCTTCGGTTGCTAGCTTCACCATCACTCGGTAAGCGGCGTCATTCGCTTGAGTGAAGCTATCACGGATAGCTGTCGCGAGCTCATTCTCGCTAACCTCCAAGCGTGAAGCCCATCGCAATTCGGCAATTGCAAACATGAGGCGTGAGACACACGCGCACAACCAGGGCTGTCCAAATTCACAAGGTGTAAAGCACGTGCAACAACAACGCTGCGGCATCGTTCACAAGTGGACACTCCATGGGGATAAATGCGGCCTACCCTCGTCTGGCGCCGGTTGGATTCGCCTCCGTTCCGAAGTGCAGGCGGCCTCAGCTCGTCACCCTTCCAAAGCTGAGGTCGCTTGCTCCAAATGGGTGGCTCACCTTAATTCAGAAGCTTCGGGTCGAAATCGATTTCGACGATGACACCTTCGATATCGGGCGTATCTACGCCGAAAATAGACGTGCAGACACGACAAGGCCTTGCGCTCATCGCCGTCGATGTGGAGCTGGATGCGGTAGCCGTCGTACTTGATCTCATGACTCCAATCGACGCCCGACGGGGCTTTCATCCTGAGACTGGCGAGCTGAGGCTTGATGAAGCCCGGCATCGCCGGTCGGGTACGCCGCATACGCAACTCACAAAAATAACCCGCCGTCGGGGGGCCAACGACGGGCAGTCTACCTTCCTTCTTCAACGAATCTCCAACTACGGAAGCCTGAGATGTGTTCCATCCGTGAATGCACTCCAACGTCTCCCACAACCGCAAACGCCTTCCCGGATATTTTTGAAGCGCTTCTCGAACAGCGCACGACGGGATGCGATAAAGAGAACAGCCTATGGGATGTCGGTCTGGCTTGGGATGCTCGGGCCGATGCTGTGCGGTTTGTTCAGGAAGAACTCGCGGTTGCCGAAAGCCGCCTCCGCATACTGGTCAATCGCAACCTGGATGGCGTCGATGTGCCTATGGCACCAGCCCTCACGGGTACCGAGCCTTCTGACAAGCTAACGATCCGCAGCGCGTCATCCGGTAATGGCCGCTGCAATGCCTTGGCCTCGTCCCACGGCGCGTGCATCCACAGGTTCCCGCTCCTCCACCCTGGGAACCGCTCCAGCGACCGAGAAGGCGGCTTGATCAAGATCAACGCCGCCGCTCGACTGCCGTAAAAAGTGGTGCATGGCATCAAGACGACTTTTCACCATCGAACTGACCGCGATTGCGGTCATCGTTCTCAGCATGGCCGTACTCGCGTACATCGGGTTCGCCATTTGGTCAGAACTATGAAGACCGAGGTGCGCCGAGGCCGCCGCTTACTGTTTGGTGATCTGGAGCATGGCATCAATGAAACACTGTCTCGCTGCTTTCGCAATCGCCGCCAGCCTGTGCGCACCAGTTGCGCGCGCCAACGATGCCCTGGAAGCCGAGGTGCGGGCCTACGCCCCGGTCTTCTCCCTCGCCAAAGCATGTGACATCAGGATCAGTGAGGCCACTTCGAGTGACCACCGCGCCATGCTCGAAGCGGTGAAATCCGACCCGAACGCCGACAAACTCGCCTACCGCCTCCATTACGAAGCGCAGACGGCCTACATCAAGGCCCGCGATGGAGGTCAACGGGTCACCTTCTGCAAGGACTTTATCACGGCCAACAGCCAATACGCCAAGGCGCGCTTCACTGCCGTCGTCGAGGACCTCATGAGCGACGTTAGCACAAGTGTACAGAAAGCGATTGCCCACAACGTCTGCGGTGCACCCCCCGTCAAGCTATCCAAGGCCGACTGGAAGCCGTACGCGCAAATCAAACAGATGCTCCAGAACGAGCAAAAGTTGGCCAGGAAAAACGCCGAGGCGAACGGCTGGAACGTCACCGAGGAAACAACGGCGGTCACGGAACAGTTCTGCGCGGCGGTAAAAACCCGATGAGCATCCCGGCGCATCAGCCGGTAGCCCTCGTGCTTGATTTCGTGGACCCAGTCCGGGCCAGACGGCGGCTCGGCCACCTTCGACGGTAGACACGGTTCGTTGAAGCCGGAGGGACGCCGCTGAATCAAAATTCTTCATTCCTTCGAGGCCGTCAGGGAAAGGGTTGTTGAGTTGCGCTCGCGCCGCGCAATCCTCTTTGTCGGCCCCGCGCATGACGATACTGAGTGCGTCATCCGGCAGCGGTGGTTGCAGCGCCTTGGCTCCATCCCACGGTAGGACAGGCAACAGTTTAATAAAATTCGCCACTTAACTCTAAATCAGGTTCCAGATTTTCAGTCCAGTTGAAGGGCGTATGGTTGCTTTCATTAAACCATGCGCTTCCGTTACGTACCTAAAGCCAGCGCGGCCAACGTACCGAGGACTGCACATGAACAAGCATCCTACCGAAGGGCTGCTCTTTTTTGATGGCAGCCAGGATTTGCGGATCATTGCTTACGATGTCAGCCGAACCGGCGCCGTCGTCCACTCAGACCGGCTCGGCCTGCTACCGATCGATTTCTACATCACGTTCGACGACTTTCTGACGGTGGCAAAATGCCGACTCACATGGCGCTATCGCGACGATTTCGGCGTCGTTATCGACCGCTGGCTAGATCTGCGTCAGCGGATCGCGGGCAACCAAGCAGGATAAGGCAGATCGCATCGGCCCCGGCGGACAACCATGAAAACAACGCCGCGCGATTATGTTCGAGCCTCGATCAGAAGCGCTGATGCGCTGGTGTGCCAGCCGTGCTCGCACGGCGACGAGCGAGGGCCGTCAGTGGTTGGTTATGCATCCACCGACGGCCATTTTCTGATGGGCATTTCGTTGTAGCGCGCGTGGTTCAGCTCTTCGGCGGTGAACAAATCGCATGTCCAAGCGCCGCCCATCCATGGGCTGTTGGCTCCATACCCTGCGGTCACTGATTTTCCGTCCGTACTCGATCAACCCGGCGCCAAAGCCACCACACCGACCGTGTACTGCGGCCCTCCCGATTCACGAAGCCGAACGAGAACACGTGGGGGTCATGCGTGACTTCGCCTCGCGCGGCGGCTTCCAGTGCGCTTCGCTGCGATTTGGTCAGTCCTATGTCGTCTGGAGGTTCCTGCCCCATCGCCCAACATTGCCGTCCCGAAGGAAACTATGTCGCGAACCATAGCTGATGATGGTCCACTTTTGAGCGTAGGAACTCCGGGCAAAAGTTGGCCCGCCGGGGCTGGGGGCTGGAAGGCGCCGGAGAGATCTTTGGAGGAGGACATCCGTCAAGGGCGGGGCCGTTGAAGCGCTGAGATAAGTAGCCGTCGTCAGCAAGTGCAATTTGTGCCATTCGGCTTATCAACAACGGAAAGGCCATTGCCGCTGATGGATACACGGGAACCGGTGTTGCGAAGCGAGATTTCGACCATAGTATGTGCGAGCGAATTGGCCGCTTTTTGAAGGATAACTCGAGACCCATGGGGCGCTGGAAAGTAAGTTGGACCGAGCAAGAGGTCGAAAAGCTCAAATTGCTGGCGGGCACCATGCCGCTCTCGCTGATCGCCAAGGAACTTAATCGCACCACAGGCGCCATGCTGGCGAAGGCGATGGGAGAAAAGCTCACGATAATCGTGCACACACATAGCGGTCGGGCCTGAGCCCAGGCGCCGCAGATTTCGTTTGGCCGGGGGCGGTATGGGCGTGGATCGGGAACGTCAGCGCGGATTGGACGCAGGCCGGCGTTGGGCCAAGGTTGCGACCGCGCATGAGATTGCCACCGTAGTCAGCGGATCATTCGACGACGTTTGCCGCATCATGCCGCCCGATGTATCGGACCACTTCGTTGGCGGCTTCCGTGAGGGGGTGCTCCACGTCTGGCGCGGTGCGTGATTTACCTGCAAGCAATTGGAGTGCGGTATCAAAAGACAAATCTGACGCCGCACGTAGTCCCGTGCCGCCACACTACATGGCAACGCCTCGTCGTCTTGAAGCCATCCAGCGACAGATCGAAATCGCGAGAAAACACGTAGAACGGGCAGTGAAACTTCGCCCCCTGATCGTTCACGTCCTTCACCACGCAGCCATGAACGCCGTCAATTTCGTCAAAGTGAATCATCGCGGGTTGGTTGATTTCAATGCGCGCCAATGCTCGCCGCTCAATCATCGGACCAACTCCAAAAGTCATTGGATCAAAAAACTAACGCGATAATCGGCGCAGACTATCGCGACGATTTGGATTTAAAAGTAAGAGACCATAACTTTTTAAAATTGTACGAGGTTGAAATCTTTCCAAACGTGTGCGCGCGTGGTCCCCGCGCGATCTTGTGCATGTTTCGCGCCCGGCAAACCAATCCAGCCGAGACGACGGGTGGCGCGACGGCGTAGGTAGTCAGCGCGAGATCAAACGATTGGATGCCGTCAAAACGGCGCCAGCAATGCCGCCTTAGCCACTCTTACCGGTGAGGACCTGATCTTGAAACGTAGAAGAGCACGTCATGCCGCCGACCGATCAGTCGCGAAATCATGTTGGCGAACTGAACGAGAGAAAAAATTGCGAGGAATTCCAAAATCATTTCGAAAAGCCTCCGGGTTCGAAAATTCACTGTCGTAAAACACGCCCCAGCCCGGAGACCGCAAATCTAAAACTGTTTGCTGCGGCGAAAACGCAAAATGGAACAGTTCCACGAAGAAACAATGAAACAGCTGCTTTTCGGCAACAGCATGAGGAGATTGCAGCGTTCTCGAAAACACGCTGTCATTGCCGCGACGTGCGCAGCATCGGCTTCAGTGCGCGCGGCGATTGCTGTCGCTCACGCCGCAAGTACCGCAGGTAGGCAACGCGGCTTTGACCGAGCCGGAAGCCGCCGCCTTGCCGTTGGATCACGCCTTCGGCTTGGAGCTTGTCGATGTACGTCCGGCTGCAATCGAGGTGGAGCGCCAAGGCAGACGCGCTGACGGTCGCGGGTTTGTCGGATCGCGGTCGGRCGACAGGCTTGGCGACGGGCGCGACGGTTTCGGACATCAGCGTCATTCCTGTTGCGTCGCGGCAGGATAGCTCACGTCCCGTTTCGGCGGCCATAGCAAACCTTGGCCAGCCCGGTCGCGGGTGACCCTACTAGGCGACATCACCCCTCTGGCACCCCCGCCATGCGCAGGCCTTCGTGGATGCGCTCGCGCGCAGTAAGGAAAATCGGATTATCGCTAGGTGCTTCGAGGCGGAACCGACGAAGAGTGAAACTTGGAATGAGTGCAAGTCCAGTTCTTGCAGAAACCCGCGCTTCATCGGCTGCGCCTAGCAGGGCCAAGACTGCGGCGAGGTTGAAATGGCCAGGTGGAAAACTGCGGTTGGCCTCTATGCTCTGTCGCAGCCAATCGACGGCCTCARCATCAGAACCGAGATGCACTTTGGCTACACCTATAAAAAACATCCATTGATACGCGCTAAGATCGCGAGGGGAGAGACGGAGGGCCCTGAGTTCATGTCCTTCCGTCTCAGCGGCGCGTCCCAGATAGAGCTTTCCCAAACCAATTCCGCCGTGCGCGAAAGCCAAGTTGCGATCAATTGCTAACGCACGCTCGCATTCAGAAATGCCGTGTGCGGCACGGTTCGTCATCAAATAGACGCCGCCCAACGTCAGGTGGGCCAAGGCGTGGTCCGGCGCAAGGGACAGCGCCCTCTCAGATAACACTTCGGCTGCTGCGAGTTGCGCATCGCGGTCATCGTTCACGAAAATTGCTGACATTGCGACGTGGACACCGGCGACGCCGAGCATTGCCGAAATGCTCTCGGGGTCGAGAGCTATTGCTCGCTCAAAAAAGCCGCGCGCTTGGGTCAAATTCTTGGGCGTCCACCCCTTGTATAAGGAGGCAAGGCCCTGGAAAACTAAGTCCCTCGCATCTGGATGCAACGAACGCTCCGCTCGGCGGGCCTCGGCGGCAATGAGTTCGGCATCGAGCGCGTTGGCGAGCCGCGCTATGATTTCGTCTTGCATCTCGAACAAGTCGGCGATGGGTTTGTCGAACCGCTCGGCCCATAGGTGGCTCGCGGTTTCGGCATCGACAAGCTGCACGTTAACGCGAAGCTGGTTGTCAGACCGCTGTACAGAGCCTTCCAGAACATAGCGCACGTTTAGCTCGCGACCTACCTGCTTCAGATCGACTGCCTTGCCCTTGTAGGTGAATGCGGTGTGTCGTCCGATTACCAACGAACCTCTTATTCGTGACAAGTCCGTAGTCAGGCTCTCGGTCACGCCATCTACAAAGTAGTCTTGCTCCGGATCACCGCTGAGATTGGCGAAGGGTAGCACCACGATGGACAGTCGGGGCGTCGAGGGCTGGCTTGGCAGCCTGTCGCTGCTATGCGCTGCCGAGCCAACCGGGACAACCGCAGGCCTCTGGGCGTCGCGCACTGCACCAACGAAGCGGAAGCCCTTGCGCGACAGTGTTCTGATTAGGCGCTGTCTCTCACCCGTGTCGCCGATTGCGTTTCGAGCAGCATTTAGGCGGGTCGTAAGTGCGGCATCGGATACGATGCGTCCTTTCCAGATGGCGCTGATGAGTTCTTCCTTGGTAACGACGCGCTCCCTGTTGCGGATCAGGTATTCGATCAGGTCGAACACCTGTGGCGCGACAGGAACCATGACCTGACCGCGATGCAGTTCCCGCCGATCAACGTCCAACGCATAATCATCAAAGAGGTAGCGCAACTCACAAATCCTCGGGGGCCTGCCGTGAAATCTGGAGACCAAGAGTAAGCCAGAGAGGAGCAAAAGATAAGCTACACGTTTAGCGCGCGTTGTCACGTCCGGCAGGCTCGCTTGGTGCCGTGTTGTGCCCCCTGCAACTGCAACCACGGATTTTCTCACACCAGATTTCCGCGATGGGCGTGGTCGCGCGGTCCCCCCGGAGGGTCGCGGCCTCCACAGTACCTTGGCGACCGTTGAGCCGGTGCGGAGGGGTCGCCATCGTCAGACGGTCCCCGCCCGCGCTCTCCCTACGTTGATTTAGGTCAATGTCAGCGATCCCTTAGCGCTCAAGCCATGTTCAGCCGCACCTGAGGGGCTCCCGTCACTTTCAGTGACGCAAGCGCAAAGAGGGAGGTCTGCCATGCATCCGAAGCAGCGTCTTTCGATCAAGTCAGCGACTGTTACCGGGATTGCTGCTAGCGCCTTGTTGGGGCTCGCAGGTCTCACTCTCAATCCAGCCCCAGCCAACGCGGTAATTTACTGCACGTATGTTGGCTATCCTGCCGGTTGCGTTGCTCGGGCGGGCGTCGTGCTGAGGCCCCGTCCGGTGGCGCGTGCTGCGGTCCGTCATAACGTTGGTGGCAACGCAAATGGCGGCGTCAATCGCATTGGGGCGGGGCGGTAAAGCCTTCTCGCTGGCGACGTGCGAGAAAGGAGCCGTCCCCGCTTCGTCCCGGTGGCGGCATTTATTGTCCCGGTGCGGAGGACAGGCGACCGAGACTGCGCTGCGGCATCGCGGAATGAAGCACACGTGGTATGTCACTTTTGAAGTTCCGACAGATGGCACGCTGTTGAGGCGGCGACATCCGCGCTTAACCAAAACGTTCGCAACAGAGGCAGAAGCTAAGGAATTTGCGCAAACCAAATTCACCAGTGGATTGATCGTCACTGCCGGAACCATCATCCCTCACCTGCCGAGAAGGGCAATTCCGTCGGTGGAAATTCCAACTAGGCTTGAACTGCACGGCCAAGTTGATCCAGATCAATAGCTCGGTTCTCGACGTTAGTGACATGCTCTGACAGGGCAGCAAATCGGGAGCCTGAAAATGAGCAAGCGTTCAGAGGCGAAACTGTTCAGTCGTCGCAGCGCACTCGCTTTCCTCGGATGCGCCGCTGCACTAGGACTTGCCGCTCCGTCTGCAGTTTTGACGGTCTCGCAGGCTGATGCCCAAACCACCACTACGCCCGCCACGCCCACGACGCCGCCCACAGACACACCGAAGTCGGGGACAGAGCGCCGGCAGGAACGGCGAAGCGGGCGAACAGAACGGCGCCAGGAACGCCGCACCGGACTCACAGAGCGACGCCAAGAGCGGCGCACAGGACGCGAAGAGCGCCGAGACACCCGCGACGGCACCACCAGCACCGAGCAAAAAAAGTAATTGGTCCAACTACGGCAACCGAGCCGCCCTTCGCGCATGCTGCAGGTAGGTCGTGCGCCCGGCGCCGCCGCGCGCGGCGCACGCCAGCGCATCGGCGACCAAAAGCAGCCGGACCGCGAAACTAGGGCCTATTAGGGCCCGGCACGTTAGGGCGGACCTCACTGCGACCCGGAAGCAGTCGGAATATCCTACGTTTTTCAGGCACTTCCGCCGACTTCAACAGACCCAAAATACTGCTTGCAGCAAGGACCACACGGTTTTGCCGTACGCGCGGCTCGCCATGTTCGCTGCAGATTTTCCAGCCCTGTCGACGGAGCCCGAAAACTACTGGCGAGACGGGCCTGTCAGCGCCGTTCGTCCGCACGAAGCCTCGGGCTCACGCAGAGCAATCCGGCCCGCCCTTTGCCATTCGCACCCGACGCTGCCGCGTCCACCGCAAGCCCGGCTCGCGAC
>NZ_JBFRFR010000121.1:0-19391 GCF_052114925.1 Bradyrhizobium sp. 2TAF36
GGCCGGCTCAACCGGTCGACGCAACACAGGCATTAAATCTCTCTGCTGGCGTTTCAAATTGCAAGGTCTCACGTGGTCGTTCGTTTAGCTGACGAGCCACTTTGTTCAGATGGGCTTGCGAATGCACCGACAAGTCGGTGCCCTTTGGAAAGTACTGTCTGAGCAGGCCATTGGTATTCTCGTTCGACCCGCGCTGCCACGGGCTTTGCGGGTCGCAAAAATAGACATCGATGTTGGTCGCCATCGYAAAGCGCCGATGATCCGTCAGTTCCTTGCCCCGGTCCCAGGTCAGGGACTTATACAGCTCTTTAGGTAGCTTCTTCGCCTGCTTGATGAGCGCGTTGACTACAGTCCGGGTGTCCTTGCCTGCCACCCTRGCCAACATCACGTAACGCGTTTGACGCTCGACCAAGGTCGCGATGTAGGTGTTGTTCGGCCCGGACAACAGATCGCCCTCCCAATGGCCAGGCACAGCCCTATCTTCAACCGCAGCCGGTCGCTGACGGATTGAGACGGCATCCTTCATGTGTCCCCGTCTATCGCCATTCGGATCAACCGGCCTAGAGCGGCGCATCGAACGCCTCGATCGAAGATGACTAAGCAGCTCTTTCTTGAGCACGCCACGCGCTTGGACAAACAGGCTGCGGTAGATGGTCTCGTGTGACACCTGATTACACTCGTCTTCAGGATACGTTCTCTTCAGCCAACCGGCTATCTGCTCGGGTGACCAATCTAATCTGAGCTTCCTTGCCACTGCCTGCCGAAGCCGCGGATTGGTCGCCAGCTTACAACATTTTGGACGACGGGATCGTGCCCAGGCATTCTCGTCCGCAAGTGTCGCCCGGTAGCGGTCATAGCCGCCATTGCGGCTCATTTCCCGGCTCACCGTCGATGGGGAGCGGCCAAGTAATTTGGCGATCGACCGGGCCGATTGATGTGCCGTAACGCCTCTGGAAATCACCTCGCGTTCCGCAAGCGTCAATGCCAGCCTGGAGCGACGCCGCTCCGCAGGACGAAACCCTCCATGCGGAGCAACTAGAAAATAGATCGACGATGACTGCTTACCAAAAGCTCGSCCGATCGCCTTCAGTGACTCCCCGCGCTTCCACCGGTCCCATAACTCCGTCTTTTCTGCCGCAGTGAAACCTCTATGAAATCTCCGTTCCATCCAACACTCCATCTTTTCCTCTAAGATAAAGTGTTGCGTCGATCAGTTGAGACCGCCATGCCAGAGCGGAAGCGCCGGGCTCCGCCGTCGATTGCCGGTTTTGACCCGGAACGGACGTCTGGCGCATGACTAGCTGGCGACTGCGCACCCCAATTTGTGCCGAACATGCGATTGCGCCGTGTGCGGTTAGCCGAGGTACTCGGATAGGATGTTTTTCGTGTCACAGTTCGTCGTTTTTTGCGAGGACCTCGCGAAAAGCAGTTGGCCTATGACCGACATCGAGCTACCCCTTGCTTATGAGCAAGAGCAGGAGTTTCCGGCTTGTTCTGATCAAGCCGTCACATTACGACGACGATGGCTACGTCATTCGATGGTGGCGCGGCGGCCTGCCTTCGAACTCATTGGCCTGCCTTTACGGCATCGCGCTCGATTGTCGTGAACGCCAGGTTCTCGGGCCCAATTTCGACATCGAGATCGACGCCATCGATGAGACCAACTGGAAGGTGCGTGTCGCGGATCTGGCGCGCGCAATCAAGGCCGCGGATTCCGGTATGGTGATGCTGGTCGGGGTCCAGTCCAATCAGTTTCCCCGATCGCTTGATCTGGCGAGACGGTTTCGCAAGCTCGGAATCCACGTTGCGATCGGCGGCTTCCATGTGTCCGGCACCCTCTCGATGCTGCCGGAGCGCGATCCCGGCGTTCAGGAGATGATGGACCTCGGTGTGTCGGTCTTCGCAGGCGAGGCCGAGGGACGGCTGGAGGGGCTGTTGCAGGACGCGGCCGCCGGGCGATTGCAGCCTCTCTACAACTACATCGACGATCTGCCTCACCTGGAGAGCCAGCCATTGCCGATCATTCCCCGCCAGCAGATCCGGCGGGTTATCGGCCACACCACGAGCTTCGACGCCGGGCGCGGCTGCCCGTTCCAGTGCTCGTTCTGCACCATCATCAACGTGCAGGGCCGCAAGTCGCGACGCCGCAGCGCCGACGACATCGAGGCCGTGATCCGCGCCAACGTCGCCCAGGGCGTCTTCGCCTTCTTCCTCACCGACGACAATTTTGCGCGCAACAAGGATTGGGAAAGCCTGCTCGACCGCATCATCGCGCTGCGCGAGAAGGAGGGCTGGGACCTCCGCTTCACGATCCAGGTCGACACGCTTTGCCACAAGCTACCGAACTTCATCGAGAAATGCGCCAAGGCCGGCGTCCGGCGATGCTTCATCGGCCTCGAAAACATCAACCCGGACAGTCTGCTCGGCGCCAAGAAGCGGCAGAACAAGATCACCGACTATCGCGAGATGATGCTGGCCTGGAAGAAGGCCAGGATCATGACCGTCGGCGGCTACATTCTGGGCTTTCCCAACGACACACCGGAATCGATCGTTCGCGACATCGAGATCGTCAAGCATGAGCTGCCGATCGACATGCTGGAGTTCTTCTTCCTGACACCACTGCCAGGCTCGGAGGATCACAAGACGCTCTACATGAAGGGCGTCGCGATGGATACGGACCTCAACAAATACGACCTGGACCACGTCACGGTCGACCACCCCGCCATGTCCAAGGCGGACTGGGAGCGGGCCTGCGAGCTCGCATGGAACACCTATTACAGCTGGGAGCACATCGAGACGCTGATGCGGCGTGCCGCGTCGATGGGCAACAATGTCGGCAAGATCGGGACCTACGCGCTTTATTTCAAAGGCTACCATCCCATCGAGCGGGTCCATCCGCTCGAAGGGGGTGTGCTGCGGCTCAAGAGCCGCGACGAGCGGCGTCCGCATCTGCCGGTCGAGCCGGCCTGGTCGTTCTATCCGCGCTATGTCGCCGAGACCGTCGTGAAGGCCGCGCAATGGGCATCGCTAGCGCTGCGCCTCCACCGGCTGGCGCGCAAGGTCAAGTCGGATCCGCACCGGCTCACCTATGTCGATGAGGCGATCACACTGCTGCCCGACGAGACTGAGAATCTGGACTTGTACAAGACCCGGTCCAGCCAGGCGTTTCTCGATCAGCGGCGGCATATCGAAGAGGCGCAGAAACCTAAGCTGTCCGTGCGGTAGTTGCAAAACTCGCGTTAGCTGATACTCAAGCCGCCGCGAACCATCGTATCCTCACAGATTGACGGACAAGCGACGTCCGTTTGCACCGAACAGCCCCAAAACGTCCACTTCGGCTTTTGGCCCTCACGCGAAGTCCGGCTTGGCTCTGAAATCGTCAGCTTATTGGGGTAGACCGGAAGTGACTGGCCGACTTCCAAACCGCCGCTCATGACCCATAACGGTCTTGAGCAAGATGCGATGGTAGTCATCAATCGGGTGGTAAGCAGCCGCGTGATTGGCGTGAAAAAGCAAAAGATTGGCTGTCTCTAGCAAGAACAGCAAAATGCACTCTAATTAACCTCGTACGTTTCCGTTCTTTAGGGCTTGGCGTGTAAGCAGAGAGCAAAATTTATGCGATTAACACCGGAAGTGATGCCGATGCTGCAGCTACGCAGTTGCCAACTAGCGCTGCTCGTGTCGCTCGCATTCGGCGCAATTTTGACCGTCTTCAGCGCGCCGCTGATCGCTCAGACGACGCAAAAATCGCCCGGCATCCCCGATCTGAGTGGCTACGACAGCAAGACGCGACGAACAATGGAGCTTGCTTGCAGTGTGGAAAAGGCAAACGGACCTGTCGCCTACGGCACCTGCCTGAACCGGCAAATTGCTTTTGCCAAGATCAGGCAACGCGGCTCGCTGCAAAAGTGGCCCGGCATCCCCAGTCTGAGTGGCTATGACAGCGAGATGCGAGAATTAATGGAGCTTGCTTGCGTGTCTCATAAGGTGCTCGGACCTGCTTTCTACAGCGAGTGCCTGAACGCGCAGATCGCTTCGCTGCAAAAGTGGCCCGGCATCCCCAGTCTGAGTGGCTATGACAGCGAGACGCGAGAATTAATGGAGCTTGCTTGCGTGTCTCATAAGGTGCTCGGACCTGTTCTCTACAGTGAGTGCCTGAACGCGCAGATCGCTTCGCTGCAAAGGTCGCCCGGCGTCTATAACAGCGAGACGCGACATGGCGATGGTTACAGCAAGCCTGCCCGCGACAGCCTGAAAAAGCTGATCGAAAAGCCCGCGGCACGTTAACACCAGTGTTCCGGTTTCATACAATTGCGATTGCCTGTTGTTTCAGAACGGATACACGGACCTGTTGCCTACGGCGCGTGCCTGAACCGGCAGATCGCTTCGCCGCAAAAAAAAATGAGCAAGACCGCGTTCGCTGCTATCGCTCAGTGAAACAAACGGAGCCGCAGCGGTCGAGTTCTACTCGAAATGTCAGCTTGTGGCCGATTGTGTTGCAAAAGTCGAAAGTTGCAGGGCTCAAGATTTTTCGCGAAAACACTAAGCAGCGAGCGATCGCTGATTCGTATGACCTCAATCGCGCTACCGAAGTCGCCTGTGAATTTTGCGTGAGGCCGTGAGGTCCCTCGCATCGACCCAAACCTCTATATATCCGTTAATGGTGTCAAGCGGACATCGGCCGCTGGCTGATTTCTTCCATAGCAACTGATTTGCGAACGCGGCCGTCGTCTCAGGCTCAAGCTAATCGCATGTCGGCTACCAGAGGATACGCCGAGCCGCGAGACCCGCGCTGCGCACCTCCGTGTGTGACCTCAGGGGACGTGACGATTTTATGTGGGATCGGCGTCCCGTCCGACCGCAGCCGAACGTTCGGCCGTGTTGCGACCACATTTGTGCCGCAGCGCGGCAAGATCAATAAATTCGTCAGCCTGACGCCTGAGCTCGTCGGCAATCATTGCTGGGTGAGTTGTAATCGTTGACACCACGGAAACACGAACGCCCAGACGCTGAACAGCTTCCACTAGCGGGCGGAGGTCGCCGTCGCCAGAGAACAACACCATCTCGTCAAATTGTTTTGCGAGCGCCATTGCATGCACCGCGAGCTCGACATTCATATCGCCCTTGATTTTGCGGCGGCCATTTGCGTAGGCGAACTCTTTGGCTGGCTTGGTGACTACCGTGTAGCCGTTGTAGTTGAGCCACCCGATTAGTGGACCGATCGAACGGTTCGCCTCCTCGGAAATGGTGGTGTAGTAGAACGCGCGCAACGTTGATCCGAGATACTGGAATTCCCGGAGAAGGCGCCCGAAGTCGATGTCGAAGCCGAGCGCTTTGGACACTGCATGAAGATTGGCGCCATCAATAAAGAGGCCGATCTTGGACGATGGCTGGAATGCCATTTACTTCCTCTTCAAATTTCTTAAGCTGATCAATTCGGATGCGTCGATGGCAAATTTTGGAGACATGCCGTGTCGCAAGTTGTCATTTCGAGCCAATTGTTTGATGTTTGGTGCCTACGTCGCGAAGCTGCGACAGGACGGTAATTGGTATGGGCCTTCCCGCGAGGTCACCGCTATATGCAGTCCCAAGTGCGGCCGGCGCTGCCGCGCGAATGGCATGTGCAAAGCTGCACGCCATCGGAGTGCCGCTGGCGCCCTTGCTGGACAGGGCAGGTCTGACAGTCGACGAAGTTGAAGACCCGACTCGTCGGCTTGAAGTTGTGGCCCAGGTCAAGTTTTTGAAGATTGCAGCCGATGCGCTGCAAGACGATCTTCTTGGATTTCGACTATCTCAGGCTTTTGAGATGCGCGAAATCGGGCTGCTCTATTATATTCTGTCGTCCTCCGACAGCTTCGTGGATGCTATGAGCAATAGCGAGCGCTACACGAGTATCGTCAATGACAGCATTAAGATAACCTTTGAGGCCAACCGCGCAGCCATTACAATCGACTGCGTCGGAGTGCAGCGCCTATCTGACCGGCATCAATTTGAATTTTGGCTATTTTCGATAGTGCGTTTGTGCCGACAAATCACCGGGACGCGACTTGCGCCGAAACGGTTTAGCTTCAGGCATTCGCGCGAGGCGACGCCACCGGAGTGTCGCACGTTTCTGGGGTGTGATGTGACGTACGGAGCGGATGTTGACGAAATTGTTCTTCCTGCGCAGGTGAAGACGCTTCCGATTATCGGCGCCGACCCCTACTTGCACGAGATGCTGGTGCAGTACGCAGATGAAGCCTTAGCGACTAGGGCGCCGGAACGAACCAGCCTTCGCTCGAGAGTAGAGCATGCGATTGGTCCCCTGCTGCCGCACGGAAAAGCCAAGGCCACAATCGTTGCAAAGGAGCTCGGCGTAAGCCGTCGCACCCTCGCGCGGTTATTGGCAGCGGAAGGACTCACCTATTCCGGGATATTGGATCAAAGCAAGGCCGATCTTGCGAAGTCTTATTTGACACATGGCGATCTCTCAATATCCCAAATTGCTTGGCTGCTGGGTTATCAGGAAGTGAGTACATTTACGCATGCGTTTAAGCGGTGGTATGGAATTGCTCCTACCGAACTACGTTCCGCTGCAGGCTCCGCAACAGCCGATTAAATGGTTCTAGAGGCTCCTGTGCTCGATTCCGTTGGTTTATTGATCGGTGGATGATTTCTGCTTGTGGGCCGCTCGCGGATTTTCCGATAGGCGGCGCTGATGTCTGTTTTTGAGGTCAATGCGGACGTCGCACGCTTGCGCACGCGATGGACTCTCAACGACTCGGCCGGCTCACCCAAAGGCCTAGTTCTTCCATAACATCGGATACGCGAAGGCGGCTTCTCCTGGCGCCACCTTCGCTGGAACGCCGGAGGAGCCTGGACCGCTCGCTCGCGCTCTGCGTGTCGTACCTAGCGCTTTCGCGCTCGTTAAAGCCCGGTATTGTTGTTGCTGTAGCTGTGTGCCCAGGTCCAGGGCAGCAGGCTGGGGGGATGCATGCAAAAGAGCGGTGCGGCGATCATCTTCAGCGCTGGTGACCTGGTTGGACACTTGAATTGTCGTTACTTCACGCACCTCGACCTCAAGGTCGCACACGGCGAACTGGCCAAGCCAAAGCCCCGAGATGATCCGTCCCTCGACGCGCTGGTGGAGCGAGGCAAGACTCATGAGCAGGGTTTTGTCGACCATCTCGCCAAACAGGGCGGGACCGTCACCGTCGTTGCCGGCGTTGGCATCGATCAGGCCTCGGTTACCCAAACGCGGCAGGCGATGGCGCGCGGCGACGCGGTGATCGTCCAGGCGGCGATGATGGTCGGGCAGTGGAGCGGTCGCGCCGACGTGCTGCGGCGGGTCGAGACACCAAGCGGATTGGGCGCTTGGTCATACGAGGTCACCGACACCAAGTTGGCTCGCGAGACGAAGGGCAACACAGTTCTGCAGCTGAGCCTCTACTCGGACCTATTGGCGACCATACAGCAGAAGGTCCCGGAGATTGCGCATGTCGTGACACCCGGAACAGAGTATCTGCCGGAGGCCCACCGCGTGGCCGATTTTGCTGCGTTTTACCGACGTATCAGACAAAGCCTAGAGACCTTTGCGGCTGCACCCGAGCACGACGGTCTCTATCCCAACCCGATCGAGCACTGCGAGGTCTGCCGATGGCGCGAACCCTGTGCTGCGAGGCGGCGCGCGGACGACCATCTGTCGCTTGTCGCCGGGATAGCCAAGACCCAGATTGAGGAGCTGATCCGACGAGGTGTGGGTACCATGGCCGCCCTCGCCACGCTGCCCGTCCCGCTGCAATGGCGGCCTGATCGCGGCACCGCGCCAAGCTACGAGAAAGTGCGTGAACAGGCGAGACTTCAGGTCGAGGGTCGCGGAGCGGGCCAGCTGCTTTATGAGGTGCTGCCGTTGGTGGAGGAGTTTGGCTTGTTCCGGCTGCCTGAACCGTCGCCCGGAGATATCTTTTTTGATTTCGAGGGCGATCCGTTCGTGGACGGYGGAGGGCTCGAGTTCCTGTTCGGCTATCTCTATGCCAATGACGACGGCACGGACGCCTATGTCGGCGACTGGGTGACTACACGGCAGCAGGAACGGGCGGCCTTCGAACGCTTCATCGACTTCGTCACGGAGTGGCGGACCAAGTACCCCGGTTTGCACATCTATCACTTTGCGCCCTATGAGCCGGCTGCTTTGAAGCGGCTGATGGGGCGGTACGCCACGAGAGAGGACGAGGTCGACAATTTGCTTCGGGCAGGCGTGTTCGTGGACTTGTACGCCATTGTCCGGCAGAGCATCCGCGCCAGCGTCGAGAGTTATTCGATCAAGAAGTTGGAACCACTGTACCAGTTTGATCGCACGGTCCCGCTGATCGATGTCGGCGGCGCCATGGCGCGGGTGCAGGCCTGCCTCGAGTTGGCAGACGCCGCTGGAATTGACCCCGCTGATCGAGCCGCGATCATCGGCTATAACCACGACGACTGCGCCTCGACGCGCGCCTTGTGGGACTGGCTTGAGGGGGTGCGGAACGGATTAATCGGGCAGGGAAACACGATCGATCGACCGCAGCCGAAGGCGGCCGAGATTGGCGAGGATCTCAGTGACTGGAAGCGCCGAGTCGCCGGGCTTGTGGCGCGGCTGACCAGCGACGTCCCGGACGACGTGACCCAACGAAGTGCAGAGCAGCAGGCACGATGGTTGCTGGCCCACTTGATTGATTTCTTTGGTCGCGAAAACAAGGCGGTCTGGTGGGAGTACTTCCGGCTGAGCGACTTGTCGGCCGACGACCTCTTGCACGAGCGCGCTGGATTGGGAGGGCTGACGTTTGTCGGCAATAACGGCGGCTCGGCAAAGGCACCGATCCATCGCTATAAGTTCACAATACAGGAGACCGACGTTCGAGCCGATGACGATTTAAGGAGCGTCGGCGGTGACAAGTTAGGTGTTGTCGTTGCAATCTCTAATGATGACAGAACAATCGATATCAAGAAGCGTCAGGACACGGCTGACTTCCATCCCGAAGCTCTGTTTGCCCACAAGTTCATCAAAAATCAGGTTCTAGCCGAGTCGGTTTTCCGGATTGGCGAATATGTAGCGGATCGCGGAATTGGCGGGCCGGGCGCCTACCGTGCCGCTCGCGATTTACTGCTCAAGATCGCTCCGCGCCTTCGCGGGCAGCCATTAGAGCAGGCTGGCGAGCCGCCGCTTGCGACCGCGATGCGCGCGGCGCTCTCGCTTGATAGGAGCGTGTTTCCGGTGCAGGGACCGCCTGGCGCTGGCAAGACCCATGCCGGCGCACGCATGATTTGCGCACTGGTGCGCAACAAGCGGACAGTGGGCGTCACGGCCAACAGCCACAAGGTCATTCGCCACCTGCTTGACAAATCGCTGGAGGCTGCTGCCGAACAGCAATTGGCCATTCAGTGCATACAAAAAGTCTCTGACGAGCAGGTCTCTCTTCCGGGACTCCAGCAGACGACCAGCAATCCAGATTTCATCGACGGGGTCGGCAATGGCTGCCAGGTGGGTGGCGCCACCGGCTGGTTTTGGGCGCGCCCGGACGCGGCGGGCATTGTGGATGTCTTATTCGTAGACGAGGCGGCACAGATGTCACTGGCAAATGTGTTGGCTGTGTCGCAAGCGGCGGAAAGCATTGTTCTCCTGGGGGATCCGAGGCAGCTCGAGCAGCCGATACAGGGGAGTCATCCGGATGGCGTCGCAGTATCGGCGCTTGATCACGTCCTGGGCGAACACGCAACGATCGAGGCAGGCCGCGGACTTTTCCTTGAGGAAACCTGGCGCTTGCACCCCGACATCTGCGCCTTCACGTCCGAGCTCTTCTATGAAGACCGACTACGCTCGCGTGCCGGACTGGAGCGGCAGGAAATCAGGTCATCGAGTCGAGTGAACGGGACTGGTCTGCGCTATCTTGCTGTACAGCATGAGGGTAACCAGAATTCTTCTCCTGAAGAGGCAGACGAGATCAAACGGCTCGTCGATGAAATCCTCAGCAGCAAGGCAAGCTGGGTCGATGGGACGGGAATGGAAGCTGCCATCAGGCTGGAGGATATCCTGATCATCGCTCCTTACAACGCGCAAGTCTTCGAACTTCAGGAGCGATTGCCGGGCGCGCGCATAGGCACTGTTGATAAGTTTCAGGGGCAGGAGGCGCCGATCGTGATCTATTCGATGACTACCTCGTCTCATTCCGACGCCCCACGGGGGATGGAGTTTCTCTACAGTCCAAACCGCCTGAACGTGGCAACTTCGCGCGCGAAGTGCCTCTGCATTTTGGTCGCCTGTCCGCGGCTATTCGAGATAGAMTGCCGAACGCCCCGACAGATGCAACTGGCGAACGCTTTCTGCCGATACATTGAATTGGCGCTTCCCCTGTAAGTTGCGATCATTCCGATGATTGCGGAGGCTCACCAAGTAGGAGCTTGGCTACTGTTTCGCGCTCGCAGATGGAGGCTGATTAAAAGAGAAATCCTCTGCGAGTGAAGACGATATCCACGGAACCTGTTCGCCCTTTGACGCCTTCGTAACTGCCACCCGCGTTCGGTTTAGAGTCTCTTCAGCCGTCAAGTCCGAAACTCTCGTCTGTCTCATCTGCTCGATGAGCTGTTGTACGAAGATCCCACGCTCGCTTGCGATACTGCTCAATGATGTAGAATACATTATGAGCGAGCCATTGGGTGCAATGGTCGGAGCTAAACCTGCACTAGAGTTGCGAAAGCGTCGTTCAAATGGATTTCGGCGCGACGCATCGATTAATGCGATCTTCACTCCTGCTCCGCGGTTGTTAAGGTCGACCAGAATTGTCTCAAGAGCGAATCCGTCGCGGCGAACGTCGTTCTCCGTCCATATCTGCGCGTCGACCGGGAGCAAGTAGCTCTGTCGAGCTGACTGAACCCCAAATCCGCTAAAAAAGATCAATGACGCTGAACCAGGCTTTATCTTATCGTAGAATAGATTGAGCGCTCGACGCATACCGTCGCCTGTGAGGTTTTCGCCCGCTACAATTTCGAAACCACTCAGACGTAGCTGATCAGAAATGGCGCGCGCATCATCAACAGGTTCGGGTAAGGGAGAGTCCGCGTCCGGATATTTCGCGTTGCCGATGACGAGCGCAATCCTTCCGGACAATGTTGAAGGTGATGAAGATATCGAAGATGAGGAGCGCTGCGATCCTTCTGTTGGAACTACCTCGCTGGAAGGCTTTGGAGCGGGAAGAGCTTGAATGTAGGAGTCCGGAGCGCGCGCTTCTGTCGATTTATTGAAAGGAGGTGCACCGGTGGAAGCCGAGGATGAATTTTGACGATCGGTGATTTTAGAATCCGAGCTGGAAGCGTCAGTTCTTCTAGCCGATGCACGGTCAGCTAAGCCCGCTGAAGCGTTAGCGTTAGGCGAAGGAACCGTGCCCGTTGCTGGCGCGAAAGTGTGGAGTTGCTCCTTCGATGAACTTCCGAACGATAATTCGAAGTTCTTTTGAGTTGAGATCCAGGCGAGGCCACCCAAAACAATGGATACGCCGAGTACTGCAGTTACTATTTGCGGCAATCTCCGACTTCGAGGCAAGAGGGTATTTAAGGCGCGGATAATTGCCTCACAATCCGCAGTAAACCGTGTATGCCGAATTTCCATGGCGTGACGCCTGGCGAGTGGCTTCAGCTCGTCCGGCAGTTCGTCCTCTGAAGGCATCGCTGCGCCGTGGACTAGCAGCGGAATTACAGGAATATCTCGTTTCAAGGCTGCTGCGAGTTCAATTCTTACAAAATCGCCGCTTTGGCTGATTTTGCGCCTTCCTTTGTCGTCAGTTGCGTTGATCCAATTCGGTCCAATTATCGCTAGCAGGACGTCGCACTTAGAAACTTGTTCGTCGAGTTGCTTAGCAAAATCGAAGCCCGGCTTCATGGCGTCCACGTCCATGAAGATCTCACTACGCGAAAACTTTTCGGCTAGCCGATCGCCCAACCGACCGGCTACGCCTGGTGCGTCGTCTCGCCGGTAGTTGATGAAAATTCCAGCCATGGACGCTCCATCCTCCCTCCTAAATCATTATCGCGCCGGTCTACTGTAAATTGCAATGATCAGGGCGGTTTGGCGGAATCCGTTTGATGTGCTCTCAACGCCAAACGATCTCCGAAACCTAAGAATGCAGTAATCCAATGCCTTTAGCGCAGTGCGCTGTGCCTGAAATACACGCGGCAATTTGCCAGGGGCATTGCCACAGGGACCTTGGGCCCATAAATCGCAAAAACACCCTGCCCTTTGGCCTCGTGGGTGTAGGTGAATTGGCGCGCTGATTTTGCACCCAATGCCTAGCGCATCACTCTGAACTTCTGTTATGCGACAGTCTATCAGCGGGTTAAAGCGTTGCTGGATTGATTATCCAAGGCTGCTGTCCAGTGAACTTCCTCACCAAGTCGATCATATCTTGAGTGCCGCCGGGTCCGTCGCCAGGCTGCCCATTCCAAAGTGTCACAAACGACACCTTGCTGAGACCTTGAGAAAGAGCCGTATAGAGTAACCAACGATTACATCGATCGTATTTCCCGATGTTCTTCGGCGCGAGCCCGAGTTCTTCGGGCATGTAGAGAAGTGTGGTTGCGGGGTGAGACTTAACTCGAGCAAAGCTCTCCTCCCAGAAGTGGTCGGGATCAGCAAATGTGACCGACTCAGCAAGAAATTCCGGTTCTGCAGCTGACAGGCGAATTTCGAGCGACATGCCCCTCTTGAGGCAGGCCTCAGCGAATAACAAGTCACCCCCAGAAGCCCCTCCGCTTAAGCCGAGGTCGCCTCGACCGGCTCCGATCCGGTTGAGGCAATCCTCAATCCGTGCGGCGACCGCATTGACTTTTGCATCGGGAAACCGTGCTGACCTTTCAGCTCCCGGACCTCTTGCCGAGGGGTCATCTATCATGTGACCGCTAAATAGCACAATGTGCTGAGGTTGAGACTGATCAAGGGCCCTTGATCCGATCCTCGTATCAAGTTCCTTCTCCGCGGCGTCTAGTACCTTTGCTAGTTCGCCAACAATGCTGGGTCGATACATCAATGCCCGAAGGAAATCCAACTGTTGGCTTGAGGCGTCTAGTGCAAATCGATCACCGTTCGCGACGGCTAACGCCGCTCCTTCAGAATAATAGCTTATCGCTTCTCGCTTGCGGTTGTGTACTACCGCAAGTTCTCCGCTGCTAACTAGCGACCAGTAAGTTCTGTTAGCATTAATGCCAGCCGCCAAGCTCCACCGCACACCATCATCGATCAACTCAAGTGGCAGCGTGCTCTCTTCCTCTGTCACGTGCTCCCAAACTCGACCGAGGGTCAACGCATTGATACCCGAATAGAATTCACCGGGGACCGAGCGGAATGCTTCGTAATACGCGGAAGCAGCACTGTGCAGGGCAGCGGCAGTGGCACGTGCCGCAGTCGTAGGATTGGTCTTCCGCAATGGGTGTGCATTCCAGCCCTGTAGCCATTCATCCTTCCAAGTGCGGGCACAAATGCCGAGTGATTCTCCATCTTTACTTTCCGACGCGAGCTGTGTCAGAGCTTCTCGCGCCTCGGTGTAGCGTTCCGCCCGCCCTAGTGCTCGTCCTTCAAGTTGGCGCGCTCTGATATCGACAGGATCAAGCTTTCGCGCGCGCTCCAATATTTTGAGTGCAAAGCGTGGCTTTTGTAATCGAATGAGCGCATCGGCTGCTGTACATAATGCCTCAAATTCCAGAAGACTATTCGGAGTTTCGTCGGCTAAAACTAAGATGTCTCCAGGGCGTTGCTTGCGTCGTGCAATCTCGATCCGTGCTTGCCATCGCTGCAAGGAATCCCAGTACTCATTGATCCCACCCACCCGCAAGGTTTTCCAGTTCGGTTCCCGCAAGTAAGGCAACTGCTGATAGACGGGACTCGAGCGCCGACCTTCCCAAGCTTCGAGGGTTTGCCTGATTGCATCGGTCAGGCCGTTGCGGTCGGCCTCTAGAGTCGCCGGATCAGGTTTCGAGCCTGACAGGGTGTAGCGCTGCATTCGCTGTCCAGCGATGTCAAAAGGTAGGCGCTCCCGCAAGGCATACGTCATAATAGTGCCGGTGCCCCGCAGAGCATGTCGCACACCGATTTCGTACCAAACGTTAGGATTGTCTAACGTAAGGTCCGCGACGACGAACTCTGCTAATAGTAGATCTTGGAACATATCCGAATGTATCGAGCCACCTCGTCGATCTGCATCGGCACGATGCGGCGTTAGTCCGACCGCGGAAATTGCGGGCGACAACAGCAAACTGTATACCGCATCGAAATCGATCTCATTGCCGTCAAGTCCCTTCTTTTTACCAAAGGGCATAATAACAAACGCTCGGCTCGCCGACGTCATGACGTTCCCGGCTCTTCATCGTTGTAAAAGCCGGCAAAGTGCGAAAGGTCAACCTTTCTCTCTGCGACCATAGCTCCGACTTCGCGAAGAAGCGAAACGCCATTGATGGAATCTAGTGCTTGTACCTGATGCGGTTGAATATCGTTGCAGCCAATGGCATCCAGCCCAGCTCGTGAGAGCTCCGCATTGTAGCGAACGTACGAAAATAGCTTATCTTCTCGCTCCAGCGGGCCAGCACTGCCAATTACATCTTCGACCTCACCATCCAGCCGATCGCCAGCTCTGCAATCACCGAACACACGACAGAGCAAGTCCTGTTCATTCGAAGCAGCGAACATGAGAGCCGCGGGAATTGTGGTCGCGTTGAACAACAAACTCATTTGCCGCRGACTAAGATCGGAGTGTGCGCCCGGACTTGTGCCGGTGCCTACTGATACGACCAGCATATTTTCAGTTCCTGCCTGCCAGCGAACCGAAGGCTTCCGTGCCCAGTAACGATCTACGGTAGCCATCAAAAACATCTGAAATGCCGGATTGTTGTACATCGTTATCCCGCCATCGACAAAGATTCGCTCTGCGGCTTGGCCAGGAAAAACGATGACTTCCGGCGGAAAATACGTAGGCGCTGCGGTACTTGCACGGATCAGCTGCCAAAGAGGAAGATTTAGATTGTTATCAGGGTGGCCTGTCACGTTGTATTTGGCGTACGGATTATTGGAGAGAGGCCACGGTGAATCAGTCGTCGCGTTCCGCACGACTAACAGCAGCAGAGTTTGCAGGCATTCAGAGCCTAAACAATTGTCTTGCCCGAACACTTGTTTAAGCATCCGTGCCAGCGGTTCATCATCGTATTTGTGGCGAAGGCGCTGAACTAGATTGGTTCGCACAAACATCTGTGGTCCGGCGTCTTCGTAGAATTTCTTGATCTCGCTGACTGCCATGCCCATAGACAAGCCGGCGGCAATAATTCCGCCCGTACTGGTGCCCGCGATATAGTCGAAATAATGCGCCAACCGAAAATCAAGATCGTTAGGTTTAGGTCTCAAGAGTTTCTCGATCTTCTGCAATATCTCCAGTGCAAGGACGCCGCGAATTCCTCCACCATCGATCGCTAGTAGTCTCTTTTTTCCCGAGCGCTCGATACGTTCAATCAAGGTCATGGTGTGCCTCTCCAAACCTTATGCTCGCGCCGGCTGGCTATCTGCAATCGGCAGCGCCAAGCAAATGATTATGGCAACCTTTACGTTGATCGTGGGCTCTTATGATCGTAGAATAGTATTCATTTCGGTTAAAATGCAACCACGCATTGTTGTTTTTCGTGACGGGCCTTCATCGTATGGGCACCATCGAATGCGCCGACAAGTCGATGAGCCACCAGAATGATGGGTCAATACCGTCCTTGTCTTGGTAGAACCGCGCATGAGCAAGATTGTAATTTCCTATCGTCGAGGCGATTCAGACGGGATATCGGGTCGGATTCGTGATCGGCTGATGGCTCGATTCGGTCCAGAATCCGTTTTCATGGACATCGATAGCATTCCGTTTGGCGTGAACTTCCAGGATCACTTTACAAGCGCTCTATCGGGTACCAATACGCTGCTTGTCATCATCGGTCCGAAGTGGTTGGGGTCCACAAGAAGCAGGAAGCGGCGTATCGATGACGCAAAAGATTTCGTTAGGATGGAGGTGGAAAAGGCGATCGAGCTAAGGGTCCCGATTCTCCCCGTCCTGGTCGACAGTGCTGAGATGCCTCCGCCTGCGCGATTGCCCCCGAGTTTACAAGAACTTTCGTTCCTTAACGCTGCCGAAGTAGACTCAGGGAGAGACTTCGATCACCATCTCGATCGGTTGTTTCGAGCGATCGAAAGTCACCTAGAAGCGCCTACGGCACCAGCTTCACAGAAGAAGCCTATCGATGGTGCCGTCTCGCAAAAGAGGCGGTATGATTTTCGATGGGTGCTGTCTGCGCTGTTGATTCTTGTCACAAGCGCAGGATTTGGGGTTTGGTGGCTGCGGTCACCCTTAAAGATAGCTTCATCAAGATCGACCGTCGCGCCCGACAACACAACTGCAGCAGTGGCCTGTGAGGAGGAGAAGAACCTGCGTTCGCTCGGAACGCAGTTTGTTACTTACATATACTTCACCAACGCGCGTTCCGAGGTTATCCGATTGTACTGGATAAACCATCAAGGCGCACGGCAGCTATACGCCACACTGGAGCATGGTCAAACGCGCAGCTTTCAAACTTATATCACGCATCCGTGGCTCGTAGCAGATTCGCAAGACAAGTGCGTAGGGATATACATGCCGGCGGCGGTCAAATTAGACGTGACTATAGGGTAACGGACAGGAAAAAGGGTATCCTCCCTGCGGCTTCGAAGGAGGGCCAGAGCTGGTCGGCTAACAGTGGCCCAATGCATTTCACGAATTAGCCACGGAGGTGGTCCGCTGCCATCGAGCTCGCGGATCCGGCAGGCACTCTCGGAGGCTAGCCGGCTTGCTTCCATAACAACGCATACGCGAATGCTGCGGAATTGACGAAAAATGTCGCGCGGCGTGGGCGTTAGGCGGCGGTTGCTTCTGACTCGGTGATGCGCTGAAATTCGAACAGCAATTCCTGAAAATGCTTGGCGAGATAGCCGACCCCCTTGCCGTTGCGCAAAAGCTTTGAAAGGTAGCCAACCGCCAGCACCAGATCGAGGTGGTCGGTGCCATAGGTCTGTTCGGCCACCTTAAACTCGCGCGCGAGCGACGCTGACTCCCGTTCCATCAGCGCGAGCTGTTCGTCTGATAATCCCTTCGGGGTGCGCGGCGTGTAGCCGCTGGCGAGCTGGTTGCGAGGCGTTGCCGCCACCAGCGAGCGCACATAGCTGTTGGAGAAATTGTTCATCGCGATCATCAGCTCGGCGGCCTCAATCTGCCGGATCGGCGCAAGTTTGCGCAGCTCTGAAAATGAGTTGAGGGTCAAATGCTTCTCCTTCAGCAGCTCGACCGCCTCCGCGCAGATGCCGTCCAGTAGCTTCCGGCGCCGACGAATGCTGGCGACGTCGACATTCCGATCGGGTATTCGAGTTTGTATTACGTCTATCACACCGGCCCGTGATGCTGTCCAATCATAAGCTCGCCGAAGTGCGAAATAGCTTGCGGGTTACGGCTGATCTGCTTTCGGACGTTATTGAACCGCAAGACGGACGAGCCTGATGCGCACTGACCTCTGCTTATAGCTTTGTAGGTCGGCTATGCTGAACAGACTAAGTACGGAGCGGTGATTGGTGGGCAGTCCTAACCCAGCAAGCCTTTCAGCCCCGCGTAGATGGAGCCGACTGCCGTCGCGGCGACGCCGACCAACGGACCAACAGTTTGCAGGAGGTCCTGGATCAAGCGGGCACGGCGACGTAGCTGTTCCTCGCCAACATGCTGCCCAAGTAGACGCGCCAACTTGAAGGCGAACGCGTTCGGCTTACCTCCCTGGCTCAGCACACGTGGCAAGACTTGGAAGATGACAACACCCAGGATGTTTCCCGAAACGAAGGCAAGCAAAATACTCGCGCCATACTCGAACACCTCCCGCCACTCGATCCACACGGTCGGCAAGATCGGAACACGATCGTGGAATCCGGTCACGGTCAGCATCGCCAGGATACTGATGCTTGCAGTCAGGAACGCTAGCAGGAATGCTCCCAGCGCCGAGACGCGGTGCAGGGGGTAGGCCACTAGTCCGAACAGAAGCGGAATGACGATCGAGGCGATTCGGAGGGGAATTGGAGAAAGGTTGAACGTGATGGTCACCAGAACATGGGCCACCATTAGCAGCACAGATGGAATGACAACGTAAAGAACGGCATGCGTTCCAAAATAGCGCAGCGGATTTCGGTACCGCTCAAGCCGGATGTTGACCCGATCAAGGTCGCGCCGCAGCTTGTCCAGGTCCGTAACGATCTCATCGATCTCGAGGAGCGTCGGCCGCACTACGCGCAGATCGCGCGAGCAGTTCTTGCACGCGATGGCTTCATCTTTGATAGTCTCGGCGCAGAACGGACATTCCATCGTCAGCGCGACTTTCTGCGTCGCATGATAGCCTCGACCTCGTCCCTGGCCCGCCTCAGTTCGTGACGTAACTCCTCCCGCTTGCGCAGGAGATTGTCCCGCTCGGCGATTAACGTGGAGGGGATGGCGACGTCGCGCCCACAAGACGCACAAACCAGCGCACCATCCGCAATCCCGGAATGGCAGTAAGGGCAGCTCACTTGGGCCCGACCTTCAAGGTGAAGATTGTCGTGCCCGGCCGGCCATCACTATCCTTGATGTCAACCCGAACTGTGTATTCGCCCGGCGGCAATTCCGCATCCTGCATACTGATACCGTCGGGCCGGATAAACGGCTTGATCCGCGAAGTAAGATCGACGTTCGGGGTACGAAGAAACAGCACCTTGACCGATTCCGGATCGATCTTTGCGCCGCCATACGACTCGAACTTCAATACCAGCCGTAAGGGTGAGCTGACCGAGTCGCCCGGCGAGACGAATTCCACCTTTGGACCGCGCATGATGCCGCGCCGGTCCGCCGCGATCGCCCCCTTAGGAGGCGGCAACTTGGCCTCTTCTTCCGTAATAAAAGGTGTCGCTCGCGATGCGCCCAAAAATAGAATAGCTGCAGCAATAAACCCAAGCAGATTGGGGCGCCTCATTATGAATTCAATCATTCCAGCCTCACCTGCGATCAACGTATGCCGCCATCGCCAATGATGGTGTACGGCGCCCAGAACAGCGGATGCGCATAAGCAAACTCAGTCTTGCCTTCGCTATTAAGATACCCGGGACCATCGACAAGGGCCATCGTGGCCTCGCGCAGCGCATCGCTCCGCGACAGCTTCGGATCGTCCGCCTGCCGCTTGAAAAGGTCAGTCACCAGTTGCCGCGCCGATTGCGAGTGCACCGACCAGTTCGTGACCAAAAGCGCGCGCGTTCCGGCGTAGAAGAACGCGCGCCCAAGCCCTGAGGCCGCCTCAGCTCCCGCACCTGCACCTGTACCCGTGTTACAGGC
>NZ_JBFRFR010000122.1:0-22337 GCF_052114925.1 Bradyrhizobium sp. 2TAF36
GCGCCATCCTGCGATGGCGCCGTTTTTGTTTGCGGGCGACATTTGTAGGGTGGGCAAAGCGCAGCGTGCCCACCACCTCTCCGCGAGCGAGACAAAAATGGTGGGCACGCTGCTTTGCCCACCCTACGATATGGAGAACCCGATGCTGACCGGAAGCTGCCTCTGCGGAGGCGTTGCCTACGAGGTCGATGCGACCCCGGGCACCATCATGCACTGCCATTGCCAGACCTGCCGGAAGACGCACGGATCGGCCTTCTCCACCGTCACCAACGTCCCGCGCGACCGCTTCCGCTGGACCAGCGGCGAAGACTTGCTGCGCGGCTTCGAATCCTCGCCCGGCAAAACCCGCTATTTCTGCTCGCAATGCGGATCGCACATCGTCGCCTCGCGCGAGGGCAAGAGCACGGTCCTGCTGCGGATGGGCTGCCTCGATACACCGATCACAGAACGGCCCGAGATGCACATCTGGCGATCGGATTCCGCCAACTGGTACGACCCGAAGGCCGAATTACCGGAGTGGGCCGAAGGCACCGCACCGAAAGCCTGACCGGTTCTTCGCCTCATCTTGCTGCCACGCACAACAACAAGTCGACTGATCGCGTCCGCAATCGCTTGACAGTCGAAACGCTCCGCGCGCAAATTCTTACACTAAGTAAGAATGACGACAGGGATGGAAATGCCGGAGCAGCCGAGAAGTCGGCGGCAGACGCGCGCTGCCATTTTGACTCACTTGCTCCAGTCCGGCGGCTCGTTCCGGCCGCCGCTGGCCAAGGCCGTGCGCCTGTCCGAGGCRAGCCTGTCGCGCATCCTGTTTGACCTGAAAGCCGAAGGCCTGATCGAGGAAGTGCGGCGCCCTGCCCCTTATGTCGGCGGTCCGACGGGCCTCGTCTCGCTCGATGGCTCCGTGGCGCTCGCGGCCCTCGAGCTGACTGGCCAGTGGCTCAGCGTGGGCGTTGGCGGCCTGTCGGGCGAGCTGCATTACACCGAGCGCCTCCCGCTGCCGGCCAAGCTGACGGTCGAGAGCGTCGGCCGCGTGTTTCGCGAGGCGACTACGTTATTGCGCGACTGGACGCGCCGCCGCCGCATCACGCTTGCGCAGATCGGCATCACCATTCCCGGCCTCGGCCGCTTGAGCGAGTTCGGCAATCCGATCATTCCCTGCGATGTCGAACGCATCGGCGGCATGTTCGGCGAGCTGTTTGCGGACGTCCCGGTCGTCTTCACCAATTCGGTGGTCGCGCACGCCATTTTTCATCGCTGCCGCACGGAAAACTACCCGTTCAGCGATGCGCACCTGTTCGTCTTCGTCGGCCAGGGCGTCGCGGGGACGTGGATGGACGATCCGATCGAGGAGGATGCGCTCCAGCCGGTCGAGCTTGGCCACATGGTGTTCGGCAACGATGGACCGCGTTGCCGCTGCGGCCACCACGGATGCGTCGAAGCCTATACGTCGCTGCCGGCGCTGGCCAAGCTTCTGYGCACCACCGAAGCGGAATTGCTCCAGCTCGGCAGTGAATGGGTGGCCGCGATCCCGCTCACCTCGCGTGTGCGGCAGGAATTGCGACAGCGGCTGTTCAGGCTTGGCCTCGCCATCGGCAACACGCTCAACGTCAAGCCATGCCGCGGCGTCGTCGTCAGCGGTTGGCCGTCGGCTCTCTCTGAGGAAGATCGCAAAGCGGTGGTCGATGGGATCGACGCCTGCCTTCTCGGCGGGCGGAAACTGGCGCAGGTGTCGCTCGCCTTCGTGCCGCCCTCGAACGGCAACGATCCGCAAGCAGCTCTCGCCTTCGCCGCCTTTTGTCTCGCCAGCCGCGGCGGGATGCCCGCGGCTTCCACGGAGGCCGCCTGACATGCCCTGAGCCGCGTGGCTCAACGCGCCAAGAAAGTTCACACCGGGAGGAACTGCCATGCCGATCACGACAACAAGGCGCCGTCTGCTCGCTGGATCTGCGGCCGCACTCGCATTACCGGCATTCGCCCGCGCGCAAGGCGCGGCCAAGCCGCGCCTGACCGCGATCTCGCAATGGTCCGCAGGCAGCGACGGGGCGGCGATCACCGCACTCGGCAAGAAATTCGAGGAGAAAGGCGGCGTCTGGCAGCACTCGCCCGTCCCCGGCTTCACCACCGAGATGATGAACAAGCTGCGCGCTCAGATCATCGCCGGCGATCCGCCGGCCTGTTCGCAGCTGAAGGGCCCCGAGATTGCGGCCTGGTCGAAGATCGCCCCGACTGTCGATCTCGACGCCCTCGTCGCGGCCGCCGGCTACGAAAAGGTCGTCGCTCCGGACCTCGCAAAATTGCACAAGCCGGGCGGCAAGTGGATTGCGCTGCCGTTGCAGATCTACAGCACCAACATGCTGTTTCTCTCCAAGCGCGCGATGGACAAGGCCAAGGCCGACAAAGTCCCGGTCACCTGGGCCGACTTCAACGATCTCGCCGACAAGATGAAGGCGGGCGGAATCACCTACCCCATCGCCAACGGCGGCACTCGCCCCGATGACGGGCAGAAATTCGAGGCCTCTTTGGCCGGCATCAGTCCCACGGCATACCGTGCGGCCATCATGAATCTCGACAAGAAGGCCCTGGAGGGCCCCGAGATCAAAGCTGCCTTCGTCCAGGTCCGCAAGATCGCCAACTGGATGGACCCCAACGTCGGCGCCCAACCCTACGCCACCAATTTGAAGCGCTTCGTCGACGGTGACATGGGCATGATGATCATGGGCGGCTGGGCGCAGGGCGTGTTGCGTAACGCCGGTTTCAAGTTCGACGACTTCATGATCACGCCGGGCCCGAGCGACAATGGCAAGCCGGTCTTCCTGTTGAATGCCGACGCCTTCATCTTCTGGCAGCGCAAGGAGCCGGACCTCCAGGCCGGTCAGACGTTGATGGCCCAGCTCGTCATGGATCCGGCGATCCAGACCATGTACTCGCAGATCACGGGATCGATCCCGGTGCGCACCGATGTCGACCTCTCCGGTGATGGCTGGTCGGACGGTCAACGGCGAACCGCAGCCGCGCTCAAGGACGCTGTCGCCAACAACCAGGCCGTCCTGAGTCTTGCGCACAACATGGCGCAGGAAAACGGCCTCACGGCCGCGATGATCGACGTGCTCACCGAGTATGTGAAGAACAAGACGATCACGCCGGAGCAGGCGGTCACCCGCCTCGCCGAGGCCGTCGAGGGTTCGCGTTGACCGACACCGTCTCCACAGCAACGCGGCCGGCGACGTCTGACGTCGTGCGCCGGCTGCCCGAATATCTGATGATCTGGGTGCCACTGCTGTTGTCGGCTGCGCATCTCATTTCGTTTTCGCTGTGGACGATCTGGATTTCGTTCACGCCCTCCACGCTTGTTCCGGTTACGGGCTGGGTGGGTCTGCGCAACTACAACGCGGTCCTGGCATCGCGGAACTGGCAGATTGCCTTCGACAATCTGCTGCTGTTTGGCAGTGCTTTCGTGCTGCTGAGCTTGATCACCGGCCTTATGCTTGCGATCCTGCTCGATCAGCGCATTCGCGGCGAGAATGTGCTGCGATCCATCTTCCTGTATCCGCTTGCGGTGTCGTTCGTCGTCACCGGCACGGTCTGGAGCTGGCTACTCAATCCCGGCATCGGGATCCAGAAGCTCGTCCATGACCTCGGCTGGACCTCCTTCCGGTTCGACTGGCTGATCGACCGCGACATGGCGATCTGGACGATCGTGATTGCCGCGATCTGGCAATCCTCGGGCTTCGCCATGGCGCTCTTCCTCGCCGGCCTTCGCTCCGTCGATTCCGACATCATCAAGGCCGCCCAGATCGACGGCGCCGGACCGGTCCGAACCTATTGGCGGGTCATTCTGCCGACGCTCTTTCCGATCACCATCACCGTCGTCGTCGTCCAGTTGCAGTTCGCGATTTCAGCCTTCGACCTCGTCCGTGCGCTCACCAATGGCGGGCCGGGAATCGCGACCCAGCTGCCGGCCCTTGTCGTCTACGACCTCATGTTCCAGCGCAGCCAGCTCGGCCGGGGCGCCGCGGCGGCGGTGCTCATGCTGCTCATCCTGCTCGCGGTGCTGCTGCCCTATGCGGCGTGGCGTTATGTCCAGCGAAGGCAGGCCACCCATGCGTGACCGCAGCTTCGCACCGAGCCGAATTCTGATCTATCTCGTCGTGACATTGTTCGCTGCAGCCTATCTCGCGCCACTCGTTGTTGTTGTCCTGAACTCTCTCCGCACCAACGAGGAGATCGCGCAGGGTTCGATGATCGGCTGGCCCCAACATCTGGCCTGGAGCAACTACGCCAAGGCCTGGAGCGGTTTCTGCGTCGCCGAGACCTGCGCCGGCATCCGGCCGTACATGCTGAACTCCGCGCTCGTCACCATCCCGGCGACGATTTTCTCGACCCTGCTCGGTGCTGTCGCCGGTTACGCCGTGTCGCTCTGGCGCTTTCGTGGCGATAACTGGATCTACGGCATCGTGACCCTCGGCCTCTTCCTTCCCCAGCAGATGCGCCTGCTTCCCTGGACTATCGTGCTGCGGGACACCGGTCTCATCAACACGCTGACGGGCCTCGTGCTGATTCACACGATCCAGGGGCTCTCCTTCACCACGCTGTTCTGCCGAAACTACTATGTCGCCATCCCCCATGAATTGATCAGGGCCGCACGCATCGATGGCGCCGGGTTCTTTCGTATTTTCTGGCGCATCATCCTGCCGCTCTCAGCTCCTATTCTGATCGTCACCGTGATCTGGCAGTTCACGCATATCTGGAACGAGTTCCTCTATGGTGTGACATTCACCACCGGCCAGCAGCAGCCCGTCACGGCCGCGCTCATCGCGCTCTCTGCCGCAATTGCGGACATTCCGCAGCATGGCGTGCAGAGCGCGGCGGTGATCATCGCAGCGCTRCCCACTTTGCTGATCTATCTCCTCGGCGGACGGTACTTCGTGCGCGGCCTGACCGCCGGCGCAGTGAAATGATGGGGTCGTCATGGCAGCACTGAGTATTCGCACCCTGTCCAAGCGCTACGCCAATCTGGAGGTTCTGAAGGGCATCAACCTCGACATCGAGAGCGGCGAGTTCACCGTGCTGGTCGGGCCATCCGGCTGTGGCAAGTCCACCCTGCTCAACATCGTCGCCGGGCTCGATCGTCCGAGCGACGGAACGATCGAGATCGGCGGACGCGTCGTCAACGACGTCCCGCCCAAGGATCGCGACATCGCCATGGTGTTCCAGTCCTACGCGCTCTATCCGTCGATGACGGTGCGCCAGAACATCACCTTCGGCATGGAATGCCGCCACGTTCCGAAGGCCGAGCAGGAGAAGGCGCTGGCGAATGTGGCTCGCCTCCTTCAGATCGAGCCCCTGCTCGGCCGCAAGCCGTCGCAGCTGTCCGGCGGCCAGCGCCAGCGCGTGGCGATGGGACGGGCGCTGGTGCGCGATCCCCTGCTCTTCCTGTTCGACGAACCGCTCTCCAATCTCGATGCGAAGCTGCGCGTCGAGATGCGGATGGAGATCAAGCGGCTGCACCAGCGCATCGGCGCCACCATCATCTATGTCACCCACGATCAGATCGAGGCGATGACGATGGCAACGCGCATCGCCGTGATGCATCGGGGCGTGGTGCAGCAGTTTGCCGATCCGGACACCGTCTACCGTTATCCGGCCAATCTGTTCGTCGCCCGCTTCATGGGTTCGCCGCCGATGAACACCATGCCGGGGCGGCTCGAGGCCGATAGCGGCGGACCTGTGGCCGTGATCGGCGCGGGGCGACCGGACGAGGTTCGTCTGCGCCTGCATGGACACGACGCGGCAGCATCTTATCTCGGCCGCGAGGTGGTCGTCGGGATCAGGCCGGAATGCATCGCCGAGGCCAGCCGCGTCTTTTCCGGCGAGGCGCCCGTCCTCGTCGACGCGCCGGTCGAGATGATCGAGCCGACCGGCGCCGAGACAATCGTGCTGCTGCGTCTCGGCGGCGAGACTGCGCTGGCGCGCATCACGCCGGATATCCGTCCCGCGCCCGGCGCGACCGCCACCTTCGCGCTCGACACGCGGCGCATTTGCCTGTTTGACCCCGAGACGGAGCGGCTGATCGCATGACCCGGACCATCTTTCCCAGCCTTGCCGGCCGCGTGGTGTTGATCACCGGTGGCGCCAGCGGCATCGGTGCCGCCTTCGTGCGCGCCTTCGCGACCCAGGGCGCCCGCGTCGCCTTCCTCGACATCGATGCGAGTGCCGGCGAAGCGCTGGTGCGGGACGTCGCGGCCACATCCGGCTCAACGCCCCTGTTTGTGCCCTGCGACCTCCTCGACATCGACGCCTTGCGCGCGGCCATGGCGCGGGTGCACGGATCGCTCGGCGATGCAGCAGTCCTCGTCAACAATGCCGCCAACGACCAGCGTCAGGTGCTGGCCGAGGTGACGCCGGCCGAATTCGACTGGACGATCGGCGTCAATCTCAAGCACGTCTTCTTTGCGGCCCAGGCGGTGGTGCCGCAGATGCAGGCGCGCGGCGGCGGCTCGATCATCAACATGTCGTCGGTGGCGTGGATCCGCGGTGCGCCGGCGCTGCCGGTCTATGCCGCGACGAAGGCGGCGATCGTCGGCTTCACCAACTCGCTGGCCAGGTCAGTCGGCCCCGACCGCATTCGCGTCAACGCGATCGCGCCCGGCATGGTGATCACCGAGCGCCAGCGCCGGCTCTGGTTTCCGGACGAGCAGAAGATCTCCGAGCTGCGCACCCGCCAGGCGGTGCCTGATGCGGTAACGCCCGAGGACATCGCCAGCATGGCACTGTTTCTCGCATCGGACGAGAGCCAGCGTATCACCAGCCAGTGTTTTCGGGTCGACGGCGGCCTCGCTTAGGACTGTAGGGTGGGCAAAGCGCAGCGTGCCCACCGCCTCTCCGCAACTAAGAAAGAAATGGTGGGCACGCTTCGCTTTGCCCACCCTGCGAAGCCGTCTGTTGTTAGCGCCTGCCCTTGCGCATCGTCGCGAGCACGATGTCGGCGGCGAGCACGCTCGGCGACTTGTTGCCGGTAGACATGATGGTGTCGAGCCGGGCAAACGCTTCGACCTGCCGTTTGCGCAGCGGCGTGTCCGTGACCAGCTCCGACAGTGCCGGCGCCAGCTTCTCCGGTACGCAATCCTCTTGCAAGAACTCCGGAATGACATCCTCGCCGATCACGAGATTGGCGAGGATCACCGAGGAGACGCGGATCGCGCGGCGCAGGATGAAGGCTTCGATCGCGCCGACACGATAGGCCGTCACCATCGGAATGCCGGACAGCGCGAGCTCGAGCGTGACCGTGCCGGATTTGGCCAATGCTGTACGCGCGGTTCGGAATGCGGCGCGCTTCTCGTTCTCGCCAACCACGATCCGTGGCTTGACCGGCCAGCTCGCGATCCCCTCGCGCACGGTGGCTTCGAGATGCGGCATGGTGGGCAGCACCAGTTCGAAGGCACGGCCTTCGGCCTGGAGCCGTCCGAGTGTCGCGCCAAACACGTCGAGATGGTGCCTGATCTCGCTGCGGCGGCTGCCGGGCAGCACCAGCAGAACCGGCGGTTCGGCATCGCGGCGCTTCTGCTCCTCCGCGTTCGGCCGCAGCGCTCCCAATTGCTCGATCAGGGGATGGCCGACATAGCTGCAGGGCGGTCCGCCCAGCTTGCGGTATTCCTCCGGCTCGAACGGCAGCAGGCCGAGCACGTGATCGACATAGCGGCGCATGGTGCGCGCCCGCCCGGGTCGCCAGGCCCAGAGCTGCGGCGCCACGTAGTCGACAATCGGGATCTCCGGCGTCTTCGCGCGCACGCGGCGGGCGACGCGATGGGTGAAATCGGGACTGTCGATGATGACGAGCGCGTCGGGTGCGGCCGCAGTCACGGCATCCGCGGTCTGGCGGATCAGCCGCAAAATCTTCGGCAACTGCTGGACGACCCCGGCGAAGCCGACGATCGACAGCTCCTCGATCGGAAACAGCGTCTCGAGCCCCTCACGCGCCATGGTCCGGCCGCCGACGCCCACGAACTGCACGCCGTCGCCGAGCCGCTGGCGCAACACTTTCATCAAGGCGCTGCCGAGCCGGTCGCCGGATTCCTCCGTCGCGATCAGGAAGATCTTCCGCTTGGGATCGCGGCTCTGCATCATGCTGTCAGGCCGATGACGAAGAGATATTTGGCGTCGGCGAGCGAGATCATCGCCTGCGGCTCGGCGGCGATGGTGTTCCCGGCGACGACGGCGATGCCGGCCAGTCCAGCGCGGGCGACGCCCTCGAGGGTACGCGGGCCGATCGTCGGCAGGTCGAAGCGCAAATCCTGCCCGCTCTTCGGTACCTTCACCAGCACCCCGCGTCCTGTCGCAGCGCGGATGCGGCCTTCCTCGCGCAGGCGTGCCACGCGCGCGAGCAGCGCGTCGGTGCCCTCGATATCCTCGATCGCCACCACATGGCCGTCGATCACGACCGCGGCCTGGCCGATGTCGAACGGGCCGAGCGCGGTCAGCACCGCGCGGCCGCGCTCGATGTCGGCCTTGCTGTTGTCATTCGGCCAGGCGCGGCTGATGCAGCCCTCGGGCATCAGCAGATCCGGCGCGACATCCTTGATGCCGACCATGCGAAAGCCGCCCTGCTCGAGGATGCGCCCGACGCCGGACAACAGATGATCGTCGCCGCCCCGGAAGGCGCGGATGACGTTGCCGAGCAGGCGCAGTGTCGTGACGTCGAATCTTATTTCGGACAGCGCGGGCCGCACCAACGTGCCGATGAAGATCAGATCGCGGCAGCCCTCCTCGCGGAACAGCCGCATGGCGCGGCCGAGCTGGCCGACCGAGATCCAGCGATGGCGGAATTGCTCCACCCGCGTCGGATCGCAGGCGCCACGCAGCGGGAACAGCACCGGCGTGATGCCGCGCGCGGCAAGCGAGTCGGCGACCGCGAACGGCATGGCGCCGCCGCCGGCGACGACGCCGACCGGCGACGAAATCTCCGAAGCCGCCGATGTCATGCCCGCGGCCATCCCGAAATCACTTCTCGATGGCGGGAAGACAGATCGGGCGATGCTTGCGCTTGCCGATGAAGTCGAGGATCTCGGCAATCGCGGGGTCTTCGCTGGCGAGCGGCTGGGCCGCCGCGAGCCGCTCGGCGAACGTGCCGGGGCCGTGGAAGAGCTTTTGGTAGAGCGATTGCACGGTCGCGCGCCGCTGCTTGGTGAACTGCCGCCGCTTCATCCCGATGAGATTGAGGCCTTCCAGCGCCGCATACTGGCCGTTGGCGAGGCCGAACGGAATGATGTCGTCGCGCACGCCCGAGAGGCCGCCGACCATCACCTGCGGGCCGATGCGCGTGAGCTGATGCACCGCCGACAAGCCGCCGATATAGACGAAATCGCCGATCTCGCAGTGGCCGCCGAGCGTCGCCGAGGTCGCGAAGATCACGTTGTTGCCAACCATGCAGTCATGGCCGACATGGCTGTTGTTCATGAAGTAGCCGCCGTTGCCGACGCGCGTCAGCCCGCCGCCCTTGATGGTGCCGACATTCATCGTCGCGCCTTCGCGGATGGTGCAGCCGGAACCGACCTCCAGCCTGGTCGGCTCGCCCTTGTAGCTGAGATCCTGGGGCGCCCCGCCCAGCACCGCGAAGGGCGAGATCACGCAGCCGTCGCCGATCGAGGTGTGGCCGATGACCGTGACTTGTCCGATCAGCTTGCAGTTCGCGCCGATCACGGCATTCGGACCGATGATGCAGAAGGGTCCGATCTCGGTACCCTCGCCGATCACGGCGCCGTCCGCGACCCGTGCGGTGGGATCAATCTTACTCATCAAGCAATCTGACTCATCAAGAAGGTCTGATTATGTGTTGAAGTCGCTCGGTTTTCTGGTGGTTAGCGCGACTATGCCCGATCTGTCCAGTGACGTATCATCTCGGCCTGTTTCAGGCGCCGGATGAGCCGGCCGTCCTAAGGCACGATGAGATTGGGATGAATCGTCATCGCGCTTCAGGCTATTGTTCGAGCATGATCCTTTCGGAAAACCGCTGCACGCTTTTCCGGATCATGCTCTAGCTCGTCAACGCCTTCATGTGGAGCTTGAAGTCATCGTGGTCAGGGCCCTGGCATTTCTGCTCGCACAGCTCGCGGCCGCCCCGATCGTCTCCGAGACGGTCGAGACCGGCGAACGCCGCTTCGTCGACCTCGGGACGTTCGAGTGCCGCGACATCACCCGCAGCACGGTGCTTCAGCGGGTCTGCTACGACCGCGCGCGGCGGGACCTCATCGTCGCGATCGACGGCCAATATGACCGCTATTGCGGGGTCGCGGCCGAGACGGTCGACAGCCTGCTCGGCGCGCCGTCGATGGGCCAGTTCTTCAACCGGAATATCAGGCGCGAGACGGCCGGCAGCCGTTACGGCTGCCGCGCATAATCCATTTCCGCTGGCTTGAGCCGCTCAGTCCGTCAGCATGGCGCCGACGTCGGCTTCGGCAACGATCTGGCCGTTGACCTTGGCGCCGCCGTGAAACCACCACATCGCCTTGCGGCGGCCGATCGAACGCATGTGATATTCGATGGTGTCGCCGGGCAGCACCGGCTTGCGGAACTTGCACTTGTCGATGGTGAGGAAATACACCGCGCGCGGCTTCTCGGTGCCCTCGACCGAGGTGATGCCGATCACGCCCGCGGTCTGCGCCATCGCTTCGATCATCATCACGCCGGGATAGACCGGGCGCTCCGGGAAATGCCCCTGGAAGGCCGGCTCGTTGAAGGTGACGTTCTTGATGCCGATGCCGCTGTAATCGGCGCGGATATTGATCACACGGTCGATCAGCAGCATCGGGAAACGGTGCGGCAGAGTCCGGAGGATCGCGTTGATATCCACCAGCTCGAATTTGATCGGTGATTCCTCCGTCATTCCCGTCCCTCGTTCTTCGGATCGGCCCTGCTGTCGCGTACCAGGCGCTCCACCGCGATAATTTCCTTGAACCACTGCTTGGTCGGCTTGGCGAAAAAGCCGCCCCAGCGCCCGTTCGGCGGGATGTCGTCCTTGACGCCGCTCATCGCGGTGACCTGGGCCCCATCGCCGATCTTGAGGTGATTGTTGATGCCAACCTTTGCTCCCAGCGCCACGTTGTCGCCAATCGTCAGGCTGCCTGCGAGCCCGATCTGGGCCGCCAGCAGGCAGTTCCGACCGATGGTCACATTGTGGCCGATCTGGACCTGGTTGTCGATTTTGGTGCCCTCCCCGATCACGGTGTCGCGCAGGGAGCCGCGATCGATGGTGGTGCCGGCGCCGACTTCCACATTGTTCTGGATCAGCACGCGGCCGGTCTGGGGCACCTTGAGATGGCCCTCRGGGCCGAAGAAGATGAAGCCATAGCCGTCCTGGCCGATCGAGCAGCCGGGATGGATCAGCACGTTGTTGCCGATCAGCGCGCACTGGATGGCCGTGCGGGCGCCGACATTGCAGTCCCGGCCGATCTTGACGCCGGGACCGATGACCACGCCGGCCCCGATCACGGTGCCGCTGCCGATCTCGACGTCAGGGCCGATGACGGTCAGGGGATCGACGATGACGTCGTCCTCCAGCCGGGCCGAGGGATCGATGATGGCCGACGGGGCGATGCCGTCATTACCGACCCAGGACTGCGGGCGCAGCGCATCGCCGTGCCATTCCCGGGCGAGCCCGACAAAGGCGCGGAACGGCTGCGCCACCCGCAGCACGGCCACATGCGCGGGCACCTGGGCCTCGAAGCGCGGACTCACCAGGCAGGCCCCAGCCTTGGTCGCCTTGAGCTCGTCGGCATATTTGAGGTTGTCGAAGAACGCCAGATGCATCGGGCCGGCTTCGTCGAGCGAAGCAAGACCGGTAATGACGTGACCGCCCCTGGCAGGGTCGACGAGCTGCGCCTTGGTCAGCGCTGCAATGTCAGCCAGCGCCGAGGCCGGCGGCTTTTTGAAGAAGGTCGGCTGCGCCATTCCACCCCATCGCGGTCCGGCTTCGGCATGAAGCGGTCAGGCCGCATCATGCCTTATCTCACGGATTGAGCACGATCTTTTTGGAAACCGGCCCCAACAAGGGGCCGGCTCATGCCCTGCTGATCGAATTAGAACGAGGTGCCGCCGCCGAACCTGAACTGCTGCACGCGATCGAACTGGCCCTTGGTGAGCGGCACGGCGTAGTCGAACCGCAGCGGACCGAACGGCGACTGCCAGATCAGGCCAATACCAACCGACGAACGGACGACATTGCCGTTGTCATACACCAGGCCGGTACAGGTTCCCGCCGAGGGCGGGTTGACGGTCGACGGCGTACAGTTCGAGTTCCTGGTCGTGGTCATTTCGTTGGTCAGCGACCACGTCGTCGGGCCCTGATAGTCGAAGAGGCCGCCGGCGTCGGCGTAGACCGCGCCCTTCAGACCCACTTCCTTCGGCAGGAACCAGAACGGCATCTGCAATTCGAACGAAGCGCCCCAATACTTGGTACCGCCAAGCGCGTCTTGCGTGCCAAAGGGATTCAAATCGCGCGGACCGATGCCGTTCGGAGCAAAGCCGCGGACCAAGTTCGGGCCCATCTGGAACTGATCCAGCATGCGGATATCGTTGTTGCCGATCTTGTTCAGCATGCCGCCCTGAAGGTGAACGAGGCCGACGATGTCGGACACCAGCGGAGCGTAGTACTTCGCGTCGACGACGGACTTCAGGTAGGTGACGTCGCCGCCCACGCCGGCGAAATCCTGACGGAAGTCGACGAGCAGACCGTCGGTGGGGTTCTTGTTGTTGTCCAGCGTGTTGTAGGTCAGCGTGTAGCCGAGCGCCGAGGTCAGGGTCTTGCCGCCGGCAAGCTCCTTGCGGACCGGCAGCGAGGCTTCGCCGTCGGAGTAGCAGCCGAGACCGCCGGTCGAGGTCAGATCGATCGGCGGCGTTTGCGATGCGGCAAAGGCCGGGCTCGGGTTGAAGGCCGACGAACCGAGGACGTTGTTACAGTTCGCCAGGTAGGACGGCAGCGTGATTTCCTGCTGGTAGATCGAGTAGCGCAGCTGGAGCGACAGATCTTCACGCAGGCTGAAGCCGAGGCGCGGGCTGAAGCCCAGCGTCTTCGTACCGTAGGAGATGTAGCTGTTGGAGAGCTGCTGACGCTGATAGAGGTCGAGACCGAGCGCGACGCGGTAGTCGAGCAGATACGGCTCGACGAACGACAGCGAATAGCCGCGCGCATACTGGCCGTAGGTCACCGACGCCTTGGCGAACAGGCCGCGGCCAAGCAGGTTACGCTCGGAGATCGAGACTTCCGCGAGCGCACCGTCCGTGGTGGAGTAGCCGCCCGAGACCGAGAAGTCGCCGGTCGATTTCTCTTCGAGATCGACGATCAGGACCACGCGGTCGCTGGAGGAGCCCGGCTCCGTCGTGATCTTCACGCTCTTGAAGTAGTCGAGGTTCTTCAGGCGGCGCTCGGCACGGTCGACCAGCGCGCGGTTGTAGGCATCGCCCTCGGAGATGTCGAACTCGCGGCGGATCACGTAGTCGCGCGTGCGGGTGTTGCCGCGGACGTTGATGCGCTCGATATAGGTGCGCGGGCCTTCGTCGATGTTGAACACGACGGCGACGGTGTGCGCCTCGAAATTACGGTCGCCGCCGGGACGGACCACGGCGAAGGCATAGCCGCGCCGCGACGCCTCGATCTGCATTTCCTCGACCGATTTCTCGACCGATTCGACGTTGTAGAGCGCGCCCACATTGACGCGCGAATAGTTGCGCATCGTGGTCGGATCGAAGTTCGGAATGGAGGAGCGGAAGTCGACGGTGCCGACGCGGTACTGCGAGCCTTCCTCGATCTTGAAGGTGACGTTGAAGCCCTTCTTCTCCGGATCGTATTCGGTGAGCGCGGCGACCACCTGGACGTCGGCGAAACCGTTCTTGAGATAGAAACGGCGAATCAGGTCACGGTCGGCCTCGACGCGATCGGGATCGTAGAGGTCGTTGCTGGCGAGGAAGCTCAGCAGGTTCGATTCGTGCGTCTTGATGACGTCGCGCAGGCGGTAGGACGAGAACGCGTTATTGCCGACGAACTCGATCGACTTGACGCCGGTCTTGGCGCCCTCCTCGACCGTGAAGATCAGGTCGACGCGGTTGTTCGGCTGCTCAATGATCTCGGGCGTGACGCGGACGTCATAGCGACCCGAGCGGCGGTAGATTTCGGCGATTCGCAGGGTGTCGGACTGCACCATGGCGCGGGAGAAGGTGCCGCGCGCCTTGGACTGGACTTCAGCGGTGAGCTGCTCGTCCTTGACCTTCTTATTACCTTCGAACGCGATGCGGCCGATCACCGGGTTTTCCACCACGGAGACGATGATCTGGCCACCGGAACCGCGATTGATTCGCACGTCCTGGAACAGGCCGGTCTCGATCAGGGCCTTCAGGCCGTCATCGATGGCGCCCTGATCCAGGCGGCCACCCGGGCCCGGCTTGAAATAGGAGCGGATCGTCTCCACCTCGACACGGCGATTTCCTTCGACGGAAATCGACTGGACGGTCTGAGCAAGCGCAGACGAAGACACAAAACCAGCCCCAACCGGGGCAAGCACCGGCGCGCCGAACAAGATCAGGGATGCGAGCAAGCCCCCCCGGAGTCGCAGTCCAAACTTCATTGCGCAACGCGCCCTTATCAGTACCAGACCCAACCCCAACGCCGGTCCGGGAGATTCCCCAAGTTCGAAGCCGCTTGTAGCCAATTTCCCCGATGTCGCAAACGGCCGCTGACACCGTAATTTCAATTTCATTCCAAGACGTTGCTCATGAGCAACGCCACAAAAAAGCCCGTATCAGGAAGCTGCCATCCGCAAGATGTCGTTATAGGTGGCAAACACCATCAGCATCAGCACCAAACCGAGCCCGATTCGGAACCCCATCTCCTGAGTCCGCTCGGACGTCAGGGAGACGATGGCGCCGTCCCGCTTGACCTGGAAGGCAAGTGCCGAACCGGCATTCATCGCAACGATTCGCTGCATGTCGGCAAAGCTCTCGATCGGCTTGCCGTCGATCTGCACGACGACGTCGCCGATCTTGAAACCGGCCGTGGCCGCAGCGCCGTCGGCGACCACGCCGTCGACGCGGGCGATCGTGCTCGGCTTTCCGTAATAGAGCGCCATGGCGGCGAAGATCAGCGCGCCCAGGATGAAATTGGCGATCGGTCCGGCCGCGACGATGGCGGCGCGCGGGCCGACCTTCTTGTGATGGAAGCTACCGGCGCGCTCCTCGGCCGTCATGGCCGCAAGTGTCTCGGCCGACGGGGTCGAAGCCTCGCTCTCGTCGCCGAAAAACTTGACGTAGCCGCCGAGCGGGATCGCCGAGATCTTCCAGCGGGTGCCATGGCGGTCGTTGAAGCCGACGAGCTCCGGTCCGAAACCGAGCGAGAAGGTCAGCACCCGAACGCCTGCCCAGCGCGCGACCAGGAAATGGCCGAGCTCATGGAAGAACACGACGATCGTCAGGACGAACAGGAAGGGAACCGCGTAGCCGAGGAGCCCATGGCTCAACGTATTGAAACTATGGACGAAAAAGTCGATCATCGAATTCCCTCATCCAGCGCCGCAAGGCCCTGGCCCCGTGCCATCTAGGATGCCTTTAAGGCAATTTGAGGCAATAGGGCGGCAGCTCTATTTCGCGCAACATGGTCAACAGAGATTGCATCGTCAGCGGACGTCAGGGGAGCCTGGTTCCCGCCGCGAATCCAGTCGTCCAACGTCGCCTCGACCAGCCGCGCGATCGCGCCGAACCGGATCTTGCCGGCGATGAACGCGGCGACCGCAACCTCGTTGGCGGCGTTGTAGACGGTGGTCGCCCCCTTCCCGGTCCGGAGCGAATCGAAGGCCAGCCGAAGCCCAGGGAAGCGCTCGAAGTCCGGCGCCTCGAAGGTCAGCTGGCCGATCTTGGCCAGATCGAGCTTGGCCGCCGGCCCCTTGATGCGATCGGGCCAGCCGAGGCAGTGCGCGATCGGCGTGCGCATGTCGGGAGAACCGAGCTGGGCCACCACCGAACGGTCGGAGAACTCGACCATGCCGTGGATGATCGACTGCGGATGCACGAGGACGTCGATCTCGTCGGGCGAGAGCGCGAACAGATAGGACGCCTCGATCACCTCGAGGCCCTTGTTCATCATCGAGGCGGAATCGATCGTGATCTTCTGGCCCATGCTCCAGTTCGGATGCTTCAGGGCCTGCTCGAGGGTCGCCTGCTCGATGTCGGCGGGCTTCCAGGTCCGGAACGGCCCACCCGAGGCGGTGATGATGACGCGGACGAGTTCGTCGCGGTTGCCTGAGCCGAGCGCCTGGAACAGCGCATTGTGCTCGGAATCGGCCGGCAGGATGCAGGCGCCCGCTTTCGCCGCGCGCTGCATGAAGAAGTCGCCGGCGCAGACGAGACATTCCTTGTTGGCGAGCGCGACATGCGCGCCGCGATCGACCGCGGCCAGGGCCGGCTTCAGTCCGGCGGCGCCGCTTACGGCGGCCATCACCCAATCGGCCGGACGCGCGCCGGCTTCGATCACAGCGCTTTCGCCCGCGCCGCATTCCGTGCTCGTTCCCGCGAGCGCAGCCTTGAGCTCGGCGAACTTGGACGTGTCGGCGATCGCGACGTAGCGCGCGGAAAACTCCTTGGCGAGCTTGGCCAGCGCTTCGACATTGCCGTTCGCCGTCAAGGCTTCGACGCGATAGCGCTCGGGAGAGGCGCGCAGCAGATCCATCGTGCTGTCGCCGATCGAGCCGGTGGCGCCGAGAACCGTGACACTGCGGACGGTCGACGCCGCAGCCTTGTTGTTACGCAATGGGACCGCGCTCATATCCTCACCAAACCATAAGACCGCTTCCGGCGCTATGCACACCATGGCGGAGAAAGCCGATAATCCATGCCATCAGGATGGCGGCAACAAAACCGTCCAGACGGTCCAGTAGCCCGCCATGGCCGGGAATCAAGTGACTGGAATCCTTGACGCCGAAGCGCCGCTTCACCGCGGATTCGAACAGATCGCCCGCCTGCGATACCACCGACAGGATGGCGCTGACGAGCAGCAGTGGAACCGCCTTTCCGATCCCGCACGCCGCAAAGCCGGCCGCAACCAAAAGGCTCGCCGCAAAGCCGCCGAGCGCCCCGGACCAGGTCTTCTTCGGGCTCACGCGCGGCCATAGTTTCGGTCCGCCAATGCTGCGTCCGGCGAAATAGCCGCCGATATCGGTCGCCCACACCACGAGCAGCACGAACATCAGCGCGGCGAACCCGTTGACGAGATCCTGCCGCACCAGGATCGAGGCCAGCAGCGCCGCCGATGCGTAGGCGAAGCCGGTGGCCGCCCAGATGAACTTGGCCCGCGCGATCAGCGTCACGATTGCGCCGCCGATGAGGCCGGTGATGATCGCGGTCTTGAGCGCGCCGAAGGCGACGCAGGCCCCCATCATGGCAATGACGATCGTCCCTGCCCCGGTCAGTGCAGCAGACCCCGCGCCCACCACCATCAGCCATTCCGCGAACAGCCCGATCGACACCAGGGTGACGAGAAGCGCCCACAGCCAGCCGCCGGCATAAGCGAGTGCAATAGCGAGCGGCGCCAGCACCAGCGCTGCGAGGACTCGCATCACGAGATTGCTCGGGGCAGGCTTCTCGCCCGCTGATGCGGCGTCGGGTTCGCTCACGAGGCGTTTTTCGCGACCAGACCGCCGAAACGGCGCTCGCGTCTGGCGAATTCGGCGATCGCGCCTTCCAGCGCCGCCTTGTCGAAATCGGGCCAGTGGATCGGCACGAAGACCAGCTCGCTGTAGGCGGCCTGCCACATCAGGAAGTTGGACAGCCGCTGCTCGCCGCTGGTGCGGATGATGAGATCGGGATCGGGGATGTCGGGCGCATCGAGATGAGCCCCGATCGTCTCGGCGTCGATCGTTTCAGGGGCGCGCTTGCCGTCTGCGACTTCTCGCGCGAGCTTCTGCGCGGCTTTCGCGATTTCCTGCCGCGAACCGTAATTGAAGGCGACGACCAGCGTCAGGCGCGTGTTGTCGCGCGTCAGCTCCTCGGCCTCGTTGAGGAGTGCACAAATGTCGCTGTCGAGTCCGTCGCGCTCGCCGATGATGCGGACCTTGACGCCGTCGCGGTGCAGGCTCGCGAGATCGTTGCGGATGAAGCGACGCAGGAGACCAAACAGATCGCCGATCTCGCTCGCCGGGCGCGACCAGTTCTCCGAAGAGAAGGAGAAGATGGTGAGATAGCGGATGCCGAGCTCGTGCGAGGCACGCACCACCCGGCGCAGCGCCTCGACACCGCGGCGATGCCCTTCGGCCCGCGGCAGGCCGCGCGCGGCGGCCCAACGCCCGTTGCCATCCATGATGATGGCGACATGCGCAGGCGCGTCGGACCGGTCTGGTCCTTCGGTTGCTGGCGCGGCGGCGTTGGACATGAAGGCGGCCCTAAAGCATGATCCGGACAAGTGCGAAGCGGTTTTCCGAAAGATCATGCGCGAACAATAACCTAAAGCGCGATGATCGCGCTTTAGACGGTGAGGATTTCTTTTTCCTTGGCAGCCAGCAACTGGTCGATCTCGGAGATGGTGCCGTCGGTCGCCTTCTGCACCTCGTCGGCGTGACGCTTCTGATCGTCTTCCGACATCTCGTGATTCTTCTCGAGCTTCTTGAGGACGTCGAGGCCGTCGCGGCGGACGTGACGCGCGGCGACCTTGGCCGCTTCCGCGTATTTGTGCGCGACCTTGACGAGCTCCTTGCGACGCTCCTCGTTGAGCTCGGGGATGCGAAGGCGCAGCACCTGGCCTTCGGTCGCGGGCGACAGGCCGAGATTGGAATCGACTATCGCCTTCTCGACCGGCTTGACCATCGACTTGTCCCAGACCTGCACCGAGATCAGCCGCGGCTCCGGCACGCTGACGGTGGCAAGCTGGTTGAGCGGCATGTGGCTGCCGTAAGCCTCGACCTGCACCGGGTCGAGCATCGAGGCCGACGCGCGCCCCGTGCGCAGGCCGCCAAGCTCGTGCTTGAGGGCCTGGACGGCGCCCTGCATGCGACGCTTCACTTCGTTGAGGTCGAAATTACCCGTGGCCATCACGTTTCTCCTTCAAAATCCCGGCGACCCACTCCGCGCCCCTCAGGCGCGACCGACGAGGCGTCAGCCGGCGACGACGGTTCCGTGGCCGCCGCCACGCAGCACAGCGCCGATCGAACCCGGCTCCGCGATCGAGAATACGATGATAGGCAGCAACGTCTCGCGGGCAAGCGCGAAGGCGGTCGCATCCATCACCTTGTAGCCGCCCTCGATCGCCTGCGAATGCGTCAGCCGGTCGAATCGCGTGGCGGTCGGATCCTTTTTGGGGTCGGCCGAGTAGACGCCGTCGACATTGGTTGCCTTCAGCACAGCCTCGGCTCCGATCTCGGCGGCCCGCAGCACCGCGGTCGTATCGGTGGTGAAGAACGGATTGCCGGTTCCGCCCCCGAGCAGCACGATCCGGCCCTCGGCGAGGTATTTGTGCGCCGCGGTGCGGGTGAACAGCTCGGAGATCTCGGGCATGACGAAGGCCGACAGCGTACGTGCCGGTGTGCCCTTGCGCTCGATCGTCGCCTCCAGCGCGAGGCAGTTCATCATGGTGGCGAGCATGCCCATGGTGTCGCCGGTGGTGCGCGACACACCTTGCGAGGACACTTCGACGCCGCGCACGATGTTGCCGCCGCCGATCACCACCGCAACCTCGGTGCCGAGCTGGCGGGCGGCGATCAGATCGTCCGCAACCCGGTCGAGGGTCGGCTGATCGATGCCAAAACCCTGCTGCCCCGCGAGATACTCGCCGGACAGCTTGATCACGACGCGACGATAGACCGGATCAGTCATGAGCACTTTCCCCGCCCGGGCGCCGCTTCCGGCGGCAAGCCGGAAGGAACGTACCGGCGCWTACTTCTTGCCGCTGGCCGCTGCGACCTCGGCCGCGAAGTCGCTTTCCTGCTTCTCGATTCCCTCACCGAGAGCATAGCGCACAAAGCGCGCGATCTTCACCGCGCCGCCGACCTTGCCTTCGGCTTCCTTCACCGCCTGCGCCACCGACTTGCCGGTGTCGTGGATGAAGGCCTGCTCGAGCAGGCAGACTTCCTTGTAATAGGTCTTGAGGCCGGACTCGACGATCTTCTCGATCACGTTCTCGGGCTTGCCCTGCTGGCGATATTTGTCGGCGAGCACGTCCTTCTCACGCTTCACGACCGCCGGATCGAGGCCGGACGGCTCGAGCGCGAGCGGGTTGGTGGCCGCGACATGCATCGCGATCTGGCGACCGAGGGCCGCGAGCTCGTCGGCCTTGCCGGGCGATTCGAGCGCGACGATCACGCCCATCTTGCCGGCGCCTTCGACGACGGCGCCGTGGACGTAGCTCGACACGACGCCCTGCGTCACTTCGAGCGAAGCTGCGCGACGCAGCGTCATGTTCTCGCCGATGGTGGCGATCGCGTCGTTGATCGCGGCTTCGATCGTGACGTCACCGACCTTGGCGGCCTTGATCTTCTCGACATCGGCGCCGACGTCGAATGCGACCTGCGCGACCATCTTGACGAGGCCCTGGAACTGACCGTTGCGCGCGACGAAGTCGGTCTCGGAGTTGACCTCGACCACGACGCCCTTGGTGCCCTTGGTGAGCGCGCCGATCAGGCCTTCCGCGGCGACGCGGCCGGACTTCTTGGCGGCCTTCGACAGGCCCTTCTTGCGCAGCCAGTCCTGCGCCGCTTCCATGTTGCCGTCGTTTTCGGTGAGCGCGGCCTTGCAGTCCATCATGCCTGCGCCGGTGGACTCGCGCAGATCCTTGACCATCGCAGCTGTGATCGTTGCCATCGTTGAAAATCCTTCTTGCCTGCCGGTTTGCCGCGGCGTGGCATCAAACAGCCCCGCCGCGGTCCATCTCAGGAATTCGCGTCAACTGAAATGGTGGCCGGACTTATATCCGGCCAACCCATCGCTCTTTTTGACTATTCCGCTTCCGCGGTCAGCGCCTTGGCCTTGGCCACCCAGGCATCCGCACGGCTCGGCAGACCGACTTCTTCGCCGATCTTGTGCGCGGTGTCGTGATCGAGCTCGGCGAGCTGCCAGAAGTGGAAGATGCCGAGGTCGTTGAACTTCTTCTCGATCGCGCCCGACACGCCCGGGAGCTTCTTGAGGTCGTCGGCGGTGCCGCGCGGACCGGCAAGGCCCTGGAAGCCGCTCGAGGAAGCGGCCGGCAGCTCTTCGGCGACCGGACGAGCCGAGGCACCGATGTCGATGCCCGAATCGCCCTGGGCGCGCGAGATGCCGTCGATCGCCGCACGTGCGATCAGGTCGCAATACAGCGCGATCGCGCGGCCGGCATCGTCATTGCCCGGGACCACATAGGTGATGCCCTTGGGATCCGAATTGGTGTCGACGATCGCGGCGACCGGGATGTTGAGCCGCTGGGCTTCCTGGATCGCGATGTCTTCCTTGTTGGTGTCGATCACGAAGATCAGGTCGGGCAGACCGCCCATGTCCTTGATGCCGCCGAGCGAGCGATCGAGCTTGTCGCGCTCGCGCTGAAGCGTCAGGCGCTCCTTCTTGGTGTAGGAGCTGGCGTCGCCGCCGGACAGCACGTCATCGAGATGACGCAGGCGCTTGATCGAGGCCGAGATCGTCTTCCAGTTGGTCAGCGTGCCGCCGAGCCAGCGCGAATTGACGAAATACTGCGCGCAGCGCTTGGCAGCGTCCGCGACGCCGTCCTGCGCCTGGCGCTTGGTGCCGACGAACAGGATGCGGCCGCCCTTGGCGACGGTGTCGCTGACCGCCTGCAAGGCGGTGTGCAGCAACGGCACGGTCTGCGCGAGGTCGACGATGTGGATGTTGTTGCGGGCGCCGAAAATGAACGGTGCCATTTTCGGATTCCAGCGGTGAGACTGGTGACCAAAGTGCACGCCAGCTTCGAGGAGCTGACGCATGGTGAAATCGGGTAGCGCCATAGTTTCAATTCTCCGGTTGGTTCCTCCGGAAACGTGTGAGCAAAACGGAGCGTTCTCGCCCCGGTTGCCACCGGACGGCCTTGTGAGCCATGTTTCCGTGTGAGATGGGGCGCTATATAGCGCCATTTCGGCCAGAAGCAAGGAAATAAGGGCCTTTCGGGGGCTGTTTTCGCCTCCCGAAGGCCCTCTTCCGTAAAGACCAGGCCAGTCCGTAACGACCTAGCACTTGGGCTGGTTCGGCGGGCACTTTTTCGCCGCCGGCGCCGCTGGGCGCGCCGGAGGTGYCGCTGGACGCGGCGGCGGCGCGACGGCCATCCGCGGCGGCGGCGGTGGTGCCGGCCGGGCGACCGGCGGTGGCGGCGCGGGCCGCGCCACGGGTGG
>NZ_JBFRFR010000123.1:0-14882 GCF_052114925.1 Bradyrhizobium sp. 2TAF36
CTGGAGCACCGTTCCGATTGCGCTGCAGCGGCTCTAGTGATTGCGGGTCAGCTCCACGCCATCGACCACCATTTTCCATGTTCCCGCCTCCTGGTGAGGCGGCGTCGACACCTCGAATGTCGTCGGGAGGAATGCAATGCCGACGACGAAATGATCGCCTCGAACCGCCGCAGCGGGGCGTTGATCGACGTCGTGGTGGTCGCGCCAGCCCGGATCAACCGCACGCGCCGATGCCGCGCGGCGCATCGGCGCGCGCGTTAACAGATTGTTCATCGACCACGGCGCGGCAGCCGTAACCGCCGGTTAACCATGGATATTTACGGTGTAGCAAGCCTCTGAACCGGGGCTGTCAGTTGATTTCGAGTCCAATCCTATGGCGTTCGGTCGAAGCGCATCTCCGCGAAGCATCGCCCCGACGGAGCCTGCGGCTTCGTGGGAAGCGCCGCGGGCTGCGACGGCGAAGCCTGACAGCGCTGCTCCTGCGCTGATCAAGGGATCGCTGACCGTCACCGGTGCGCTCTCTTTCCTGCGCGAGAATGGCCGGCGCATCCTGACGCTGGCGCTGGCGCTGTTCGCCCTGGGCGTCATTGTCCTGATGGTCTTGCCGGTTCGATATGCCGCGACAGCCCTGGTCGTCGTCGATCCCCGCGAGCTGCGCGTCACCTCGGAGCAGGACGTGCTGCCGGGCATCGGCCAGGATGCCGCGGCACTCCAAAGCCAGATCGAGATCGCCAAATCGGACGGCTTTCTCCGCCCCCTGATCGAGCAGCTCAAGATCGCCGACGACGCGGACATCGCGGGCGGTTACACCGACATGACGCGCCTGCTCGAAAAATTTCGCAACCGTCTCGATATCTCGCGCCGCGGACTGACCTACGTCATTGCGATTTCATTCACCTCGAACAATGCGGAACGGGCCGCGCATTACGCCAATGCCATCGCCGAGGCGTTCGTCGCGAGCCAAGGCCGTGTCCGCACCGAGGCGACGGACGAGGCGGCCGACTGGCTCAAGGACCGGCTGAAGGCATTGAACGAGCGCCTGCGCGTATCAGAAGATGCCGTTGCCGCCTTCAGGTTCGAGCACAAGATCCTCAATGCCGGCAAGGATTCCACGACCCAGCAATTGCGGGTGACCGATCTCAATCAGCAGGTCTCCGCCGCTCGCGCGCGTACCGAGGAAGCCAAGGCGCGTTACGAGCAGGTGCAACGCGATCTCAAGGCCAATGTCGAAGGTCCGGTGAAGCAGGACCTTCTGAGCATGCTGCGCGCGCAGCGCTCGACCCTGAACGATCAGATCGCGCAGAAGAAAGCGGTGTACGGCGACCGCCATCCCGACCTCGCGATCTCCTACAGCCAGCTGGCTGACATCAACAGGCAGATCGAGGTCGAGCGGAAGAAGAACATCGACACGGTGAAGTCCGAATACGAGGCCCAGCTGGAGCAGCAGAACGCGCTGGAAAAGCAGCTCAGGGCGGTCGAGACGCAGATGCTGGTCGACGGCCAGGCGCTCGTGAAGCTGCAGGAGCTGCAGCGTGACGCCGATGCCAACAAGAACATCTACGAGCAGTTCCTGTCGCGGTTCAAGACGACCAACGAGCAGCGCCAGCTGCAGAGCTCCCAGACCAAGATCGCCTCGCTCGCCATTCCGCCGATGCRCTCGACGCGTCCGCCCCTCGCCTTGCTGCTCGCGGCGCTCGCGATCGGCTCGATCCTGACCTCGACGGCGGCCGTTGCGGCGATGGGAAGCATGTCCGACGGGCCTGCGCCTGCCGAGGCTCCTGCTCAAACTCCTGCTCAGACTCTTGCGCGTGCTGAAGCGGCGGAGACGCAAGTCCAGCGACCGGGCCCGGCCGCGCGCCAGCCCGAGGCGATGCCGAACCTGCCTGTCTGGGCCCGCATTCCCGATCTGGCGCCTGGCGCCGTGGCCAACACCGTGTGGCAAAGGCCGATCACTGCCTCGGCCGAGCTCGACCTCGGCGCGTATCTGCGTCCGCTTCTCGAGCGGATCGATCGCGCGCCGGTGCGCGGCTGCAAGGTCGCCCTCGTGTTGTCGGTCGGCAAAGGCGCCGGCGGTAACACCGTTGCGCGCTCGCTCAATCGCGCGGCGGTGAATCGGGGCATGATGAGCGTGCTGATCCGGCTCCAGCCGGAATTCGCAGGTCACCAGCCTCCGGTAACCGAATGGCAGGACGGCTCCACCACGGCGGGGCTGCAGTCGATCGACGAGCTGTTGAGCGCCGGCAGAAAAGCCGATGCGCGGCCCGAGGACGATATTCGCTCGGAGTTCGATCTGATCGTCGTCCATGCGAGCAATCTCGCACTTCAGCCCGACGCCATCGCGCTGGCCGCGCACGCGGATCTGATCATCCCGGTGGTGCGCGCCGGCGAGCTCGGTTCGGCGGCGATGCGGCGGGTGACCGCTGCGCTGTCGAGATATGGCACCGTGCCGACCGGTCTCGTCGTCAATCACGCGCCGGCGGGTTCAGTGGCGCCTCACCCTGAGGGCAGCGCGTTGAGCCGGGCGGTTTGACGATGCCGACCGCTGGCAAGGCTGCGGCTCATGCCTGAGGCGCAGCGCGCAAGCGCACCTGTAATCTGCTTCACACGCAAACGCGCCCAATGACGCTAGATGAACTAGGGCCCGCCTCCGCGCGGCCCGGTTCGGAGCTGGCGATGATGGCTGCACTGGCAAAGGCGATATCCCGCGCGACGAGAACCAACGTTGATGTCGAAACCGTAAAGGTGCTCGTGATCTTCTCGGGCGCGGGCTTGCTGCTCTCTCTCGTGGCCGCGATGATCTACGGACAGGCCCTCAACGCCGCCTTGTTCTGAGATCGCGCGAGGCGACCGCGCTTCGACCCGAAGCAGGTCCTCATCCCCAGGAGCCCGCCCGAAGCGGGCATCTCGAAGGTATCCGCCTGCATTCGAGCCGTCATTGACGCCGCGAGGCGGCGCCCGCAGGATGCAGCGTCTCCAATGCACGACTATCTCGGCTCGGGATTGCGGCGATGACCTGTCAAGCTCACTCCGTAACGCTGGTGCTCATTGCCCGCATACCGCCCGAGGGTATCGAGGCCTTCCGCGCCTACGAGGATGCCGTCCTGCCGCTACTCCCTTCGTTCAACGGGCGTGTGGAGCGTCGTCTTCGAAATCCGGATGGCACGATCGAGGTGCACATCGTCAGCTTCGCATCCGATGCGGACTTTCAAGACTATCGCAATGATCCCCGGCGCCTTGCGCAAGCCGGGTTGCTGGAAAAATCATCCGCGAAGCTGGAATTGCTTGCGATGGCGGACGTCTCGCAATGGCCGGTGACATCGGCGCAGGGATGATCGGCGGCGCAATGACCGGGATGTAACCGGGCGCGCCGGGCATCATCGAACTGTCATCGCTTCGTCATGCGCGCTCTATGGATCGCTGCTCCCTTGGCCGCGCATCGTGGGGGCTGATATGCATCTGAATGAGACAATGTCGTCCGACCGCCGGTCGATCCTGAAGGGCCTCGCGGCCGCAGCCGTCACGTCCCTGGCGGCACCGGCCATGGCAGCCGATGGTCTGCCGGCGCAGCCGAGCGGCGCGGCGGCCGCCATCGCGACCGACAATGCCTGTTGGACGGCGGTGAAGGCGCTCTATTCAGTGACGCCGGATGTCGTCAATCTGGAGAACGGCTTTTGGGGCATCATGGCCGAGCCGGTGAGGCGCGAGTTCATTCGCCAGACCGACATGGTCAACTATCAGAACACCTACTACGCGCGGCAGCGCGCGGGTGCGGATTTCGAGGCCGTGCGCATCAAGGTGGCCCAGGCGGTCGGCGCGGCGCCCGAGGAGATCGCGCTCACTCGCGGCGCGACCGAAGCGCTGCAGCTCCTGATCGGCGGCTACAACAAGCTGAAGCCGGGCGACAGCGTGCTCTACGCCGACCTCGACTACGATTCGATGCAGTACGCGATGAACGCGCTTAAGGCGCGTCGCGGTGTCGACGTGGTCAGGTTCGATGTGCCGGAGCCGGCCACCCGCCAGGCCGTGCTCGACGCCTATGCCCGTGCCCTCGAGGCGAATCCCAGGACCAGGCTCCTCCTCCTCACCCATGTCAGCCATCGCACCGGCCTCGTCATGCCGGTCGCCGAGATCGCCCGCATGGCCAGGGCCAAGGGCATCGACACAATCGTCGACGCCGCCCATTCCTGGGGGCAGATCGACTTCAGGGTGGGCGAGCTCGAGGTCGATTTCGTCGGCTTCAACCTGCACAAATGGATCGGCGCGCCGCTCGGCGTGGGCTTCCTCTACATCAGGAAGGACCGTCTCGCCGACATCGACCGCGACATGGGCGACGAGGACTTTGCGGAGACCGATATCCGCTCGCGGGTTCATACCGGCACGGTCAATTTCGCGACGGTCCTGACGGTGCCCGCGGCCGTGGCGCTCCATCAGCAGATCGGCGCGGCGGCAAAGCAAGCCCGCCTCCGCTATTTGCGTGATTACTGGGTGAGCCGCGCCCGCGGATTCAAGGACATCGAGATCCTGACGCCGGATGAGGTCGGCTCATATGGCGCGATCACGTCCTTCCGTCTCGCCGGAAAGACCAGCAAGGCGGACAACGACGCTATCGTCGTGAAGCTGAGGGACAGCCACAAGGTCATGACGGTGCGCCGGGCCGGCGTTGCCAAGGGCCAATGCATCCGTGTGACGCCGGCGCTCTTTACCGAGGAGGCCGATCTCGACCGCCTCGTCGAGGCGCTCGCCGTGGTCACGGGGACGAAGACGGGGTAGGCCCGGGCGCGGGACTGACATCACCACGAATTCACGGGACTTCATCCTCCGCGCATCTGACAAATGTCAGATGTGGGGCGTCCGTCAGTCTCCGCCGCCCCATTTTATCGGCCCACGGTCTGGTTTATCTCTGTCACTCCGGTGCCCTGCGCAAGGAGGAGACGCGTGCTCGACCATATTCTCAGATTCGTGACGCTCGGATCGATCATCGTTGGCATGGCTGCGATCTATGCGGCGCTACACACCAACAATCGGCGTCTGGGCGCGGACATCTTCCTTCGATATTCCGACCGGGTCTCCGACCTGCGACGCCGCCTTCCGGTCGCGGCATTCCTCGAGCGAGGGGCTGCCGGCGACATTGAGATCACACCGGAAGAGCGCCGGGCGGTACACGAGATCATTCATTCGATCTTCGAGCTCTACGAACTCAAGGTGCATGGCTTCTTTCCGCCGGCGATCTGGAAGATCAGGGAGCCCGATATCGAACGGCTGCTCTCGCTGCCGGTCTTTCAGCAGGAACTGGCGGGCCTGGAGGGCCGATATACGAGACATCCGCGTTTGACAGCTTGGCTTGAGAAGATCAGGGGTCAGCAAGAGACGGCCTGACTTTCTCAGTGAACCGGTCGACGGTCTCACCGCCAGCCAAGCGCCGGCGCGACGTGCTTCAAGATCGCCTCGATCGCATGGGCGCAATAGTCGACACCGAGCTGGTTCGGGATCGTCAGCAGCAGCGTATCGGCTTCGGCAACCGCCTCGTCCTGCTTGAGCTGCTCGATCAGTGCGTCCGGCTCGGCCGCATAACTCCGGCCGAAGATCGCGCGCGTTTGCGGGTCGATGAAGCCGATCTGGTCTTCGCCTCCGCGCTCCCCGCCGAAATAGGCGCGGTCGCGATCGTTCATCAGCGCGAAGATGCTGCGGCTGACGGACACGCGGGGCTCACGGGTGTGGCCTRCCTCCGTCCACGCGGCGCGATAGCTACGGATTTGCGCCGCCTGCTGCACATGAAAAGCTTCGCCGGTCTCGTCGTTCTTCAGCGTCGAGCTCTGCAGATTCATGCCGAGCTTCGCCGCCCACACCGCGGTCGCGTTCGAGCCGGCGCCCCACCAGATGCGTTCGCGCAGGCCTGCCGCATGTGGTTCGAGGCGCAGCAGTCCCGGCGGATTGGGAAACATCGGCTGCGGATTGGGCTCGGCAAAACCTTCGCCGCGCAACAGGTCCAGAAAGACCTCCGCGTGGCGCCGGCCCATGTCGGCATCGCTCTGGCCGTCAGCCGGGCGATAACCAAAGTAGCGCCAGCCGTCGATCACCTGCTCCGGCGAGCCGCGGCTGATGCCGAGCTGGAGCCTCCCGCCGGCGATGAGATCGGCGCTACCCGCATCCTCGATCATGTAAAGCGGGTTTTCGTAGCGCATGTCGATCACGGCCGTGCCGATCTCGATTGTGCTGGTTCTCGCGCCGACGGCGGCGAGTAGCGGGAAGGGCGAGGCCAGCTGGCGCGCGAAGTGATGCACGCGGAAATAGGCGCCATCCGCGCCGAGCTGTTCCGCCGCGACGGCCAGCTCGATGGATTGCAGCAGCGTGTCCGCCGCCGAGCGGGTCTGCGATTGCGGCGAGGGCGTCCAGTGTCCGAAGGACAGAAATCCGATCTTTTTCATGGGCGTCATTTAATGATGGCAGGGGCGGCGTCAACCGCCTGCTCTGGCGACGGGGGTATGCGACGGGGCTGGCGCGAAATGCTCGGCCCGTTCGACCAGGAGATCCAGGAAGGTTCGCGCGCGCAGCGACATCCACTGCGTCTCCGGATAGACCGCATGCAGGGGCAGCGCGGCGATGGTGTAGTCCGGAAGCACATGTTCGAGCTCGCCGCTGCGAAGGCCCTCCGCGGCATTCCACTCGGGCAGGATCGCGATGCCGAGATGCTGCATCGTCGCCTCCTGCATCGCATCGGCATCGTCGACGTGAATGGGTCCGTTGATCGATGCGACATGACGGCCGTGCTCGGATTCGAAGGCCCATTGGTGCGCCGGCGACATCCGTGAATAGACGATGCACTGGTGCGAGCTGAGATCGTCAGGTGTCCTCGGCAGCGGGCGGCCGTGCAGATAGGTGGGGGTCGCGACCAGATGGCGCTGCACGGTCCCGAGCCGGCGGGCGACCAGCGTGCTTGCCTCCAGGTTTCCAATGCGCAGCGCCAGCTCGATGCCTTCTTCCACCAGATTGACGAACCGCTCGCTGAAGCGGATGTCGACCCGCACTTCCGGATAATTCCGAACGTACTCGGCGATGACGGGCATCACGTAGCGCCGTCCGAACGACGACGGCACGCCGATCCGGAGCGTGCCGGTGGGGCGGGGTGCGGCCTGTTCGACACTCGACCGCGCCATGTCGAAGCTGTCGAGGATCTGCCGCGCGAGATCGTAGATCCGGTGCGCTTCGGCCGTCGGCTTCAGCGTGCGCGTCGTGCGCGAAAACAGCTGCGTGCCGAATTCGCTTTCAAGCATCGCAATGCGCTTGCTGATCGCGGGCTGGCCGATCCCGAGCTCCTTGGCCGCAGCCGAGAAGCTGCCGCCCTCCAGGGCGCGAACGAAAGCGCGCAGGCAATCGATCCGGTCCATAATTCATTCCGATCTGGAATAAATTATATCCCATTTATTCCGTGGTGCGCAACTCGGCGGGTCGCTAGGCTCCCTCAAAACAAGCATTCACAGGGGAGGAGACGAAATTGGCACGCCATATCGGAATTGTCGGCGCCGGCATCGCCGGCCTGCATCTCGCGCTTTACCTGCAGAAGCACGGCGTGGACGCGACAATCATCACGGATCGACCGCCCGAGGAATACAAGAACATCCGCCTGCTCAACACCGTCGCGCATCACCACGTGACGATCGCGCGCGAGGACTATCTCGGCGTCAATCATTGGAGCGATCCGAAGGACCATTATTACTACCACGACCACGTCTTCAATTTTCCGCAGCCGCTGAGTTTTCGCGGTGATTTCTCGAAGCCGAGCCGCGCCGTCGACTATCGGATCTATCTTCCTGCCCTGATGCAGGATTTTGTCAGCCGCGGCGGCAAGATCGAATACCGCCGCATCGAAGAGCGCGACATTCGTCCGCTGGTCGCCCGCTTCGATCTCCTGGTCGTCTCGACCGGGAAGGGCCCGCTGGGCCAGCTCTTCACTTACCGGCCGGAGCACACGCCCTATTCGCAGCCGCAACGGCGGCTGTGCGTCGGGCTTTACACCGGCGTGCGGCAGCCCGATCCCATGAACGTCACGCTCTCGGTGTCTCCAAGCCATGGCGAGATGATCGTGATCCCGACCATTACGTTCGGCGGTGTCGCCAACGCGCTGTTGATGGAGAATGTGCCGGGCGGCGACATGGAGGAACTGGCCACGCTCAGCTACGACGACAACCCGAAGCACTTCTTGAAGGTGCTGCTGGGCAAGCTCGAGAAGCACCACCCGACGACCTACGACCGCATCGACACCGCGCGGTTCGATCTCGCGCAGCCGCAGGACCTGCTGCAAGGCGGCGTGGTCCCGACGGTGCGCAACACTGTGGTCGAGTTCGACGACGGCAAATGCGCGATCGCGCTCGGCGACGTCCATGCGATCGTCGATCCCATGATGGGCCAGGGCGCCAATATCGCGTCCTATGCGGCCTTCGTGCTCGGCGAGGAGATCGTCAACGCCGACGCGCTCGACGTGCGCCTGTGCGAGAAGATCGAGCTGAAGCGACAGGATCGCGTGCTGGCGGCATCGCGCTGGACCAATGTGATGCTGCAGCCGCCGACGGAAGCGCTGGGCATGCTGATCGGCGCGATGAGCCAGAACCCGGCGCTGGCCAACGAGTTCACCGAGAATTTCAACTACCCGGACCGGCAGTGGGATCGCATCTGCACGCCGCAGCGCATCCAGGCCTGGATCGAGCGCATGTCGGCGCCGCCTGAGCCGGTCAGGGCGATTGCGTGAGGCCCGATGCGAGCGGAGGCTGAGGTGCAGCGCGCCAATCCGGCGTCATTCCGCGAAGCCGCGTCGCGCTTTGCGACCGGCGTCGCGGTGCTGACCGCGCTGGACGAGCACGGCCGCGTCTGCGGCATGACCGCGAACAGCTTTGTCACCGTCAGCTTGTCCCCGCCGACCGTGCTGGTGTCGGTCATGCCGGGACGCATGCACCGGGCGATCTCGGCGACTGGACGCTACTGCGTCAACGTCCTGCCCGAGCATGGCCGGGACCTGTCGCGGCACTTCGCGAGCCAGCCGAACACCGGCGCTGCTCCTGATTACGACATCGTCGACGGCCTGCCGCGTCTCTCCGGCTGCATGGCCTGGTTCGCCTGCGAGGTCACACGCCACGTCGATGTCAGAGACCACACGCTGATCATCGCCGAAGTTTCGAGCTGCGACTATCGCGACACCACGCCGCTGGTGTTCTTTTCCAGCCGGTATCATCTCGGGCCGGGCGTGCCGGTGGATCGGTGAGGGTTGCAGCGGTCCGCGGCTTGAGCGGATCTGGTGTTTTCCTGGCTGCATCGGGGCGCTTTGGCGTYACCGCCGGGACTAGCTTGCCCTGGCGTTCTTTGCGCGAGGGGGCGTATCGTTGACGTTGTCGGCGCGCTTGGGATCGTCCGCGGCACGCCATTGTCGTGGCGTCATTCCGGTCCAGCGCCTGAAGGCGTGGGTGAATGCGCTGACTTCGCCATAGCCGAGCAGCCAGGCGGTTTGCGAAATCGGCAACTCGTCCTTTTTCAAATAGCTTTTGGCGAGGTCGATTTTCAGCTCGTCCATAATGCCGGTGAAGGTCAGTCCTTCCGACGCGAGGCGCCGCGCCAACGTGCGGTGGCTCATGCCGAGCCGGCGCGCGATCTCCTCAGCCTGTGCCTCGCGATGGGGAAGCAGTGGCGCGATGGCATTCTCGACGCTCGATCTGAGCGAAACTCCCCCAGGCTTCCGATGTGCAAGCGCCTCCTCGCAGAAGGTCACCAGCAGATCGTTCAAGTGGTGATCGGCACTTTCGATGGGCATCTGTCCCACGGACTGAGGGAAGGCGATCTCATCGACGTCTGATCCGAACTCGATCTCGCAACCAAGGAACGACCTGACCTCCGCGGGCATCGCTCGACGGCGATGGGCGACTTTGACACGGCTTGGCACCACGCGGCGGTTGGTCAGTGCGCGGTTGATTCGAATGATAGAGGTCACCCAGAATTCGATCTGGTGCCGATCTGACCGCCGTTCCACGCCGACATAGCTCAACGCAATCGCCATGTCCTTCGCGGCAAATCGCAGTGAAATTCCCTCGTTCGCGAGGCGGCAATAGCGCTCCGTCTTTGACAAGGCTTCAGCGACTGTCCCGGATGAGGCCGCGACATAGTAGAGCAGGCCGATCTCACGAAGGTCGAAGTCCCGTGCCAGGTGAAATCCCAGGGCGTCGTCGTGCAGCGCCTCGGCACCAAGCTCCAGAAACTTGATCTGGCTTTCAACGCTCAGCCGCGCCTTGCGGTCTTGGATCTGCTCGAGGGTCAATCTGGCCTTGGACAGCAAGCCGTCCGCCTGAATGCCGGCTTCGCGCAGGCGGGCCCACACCAGGCGGGCGATGCCGCCGGTCGCACTGGGCATGGCTTGCAATTGGGGCGAACGGGCAGCAGCCACATCGAACCCTTTCGTCGTTGCCGCTGCGGCCTTGAGTTCTCGGCTCGCGCATCGGGATCGCGGCATAGAAAATCAAGTTATTGGCTCACGATAACAAGAAACCGGGTGTCATGTGACTTAAATCGGCGATCTGTCCCCCTAGGTGCGTCGTCTGTACTCGGGGGCGAACCCACCCCGAAAAAGCCCGAAGGCCTTGATGTCCAGCTGCGATGGCGCGCCGCCTATAAACGTGAAGATATTGCGAAGTTACGGAAAATTGCTCGGAATTCCTCATATCGCTCATGGCCCACGGACGGTTGCGCTTGAGCGCGTTGGCGATTGCGAGATCAACATGTTCGAAACGCTTGAAACCGGTTCAGCTGCGGCGCCCCTGTTCTGGATGGAGCTGTTCGATCTTCGCGTTCACGCCTCGCGCGACAGCCGCGGATGCCACAACATGAGCGACGCAGTCGCAGCGTTCAACGATTTTGCTTCGCAGGCGAGCCGCCTGGCGGAGGTGCCGCCGTGCGACACCGGCGAAGCCGTAGGCTGACAATTGCCGCGTCCACCGAGAGTATTCCCAGCGGAAAACGCAGCGCTTCTGACGCGCGGCCAGATTCTTGGCTACGACACGGAGCGGATGGCGTTTCTGTTTACGATGACGTATGGCGCCAGCATCGTCGACTGCGAGATAAGCAGCGTCGCGCTGGACGACCTTCACGGCTCGAAGGGCACGCGTCCCGACGAAAGGGAGACCCAATTCAGGTGTCTCCGCGACGCGGTCGAGCGCCTTGCATCATACGCTTTCGAACAGCAGGGCAGGCGGCAGCGCGAGCGGCTCCGCATCTTCTCCAAGCACGTCAAGGCGCTCTGACGACCGCCAAAGCAAGGCCGCCGCCAACAACGGCAACGCATATGCAATTTGTGCCACGTGAGATGCTCGACATCTCCCTCTTAAACATTTCACTCGACCATGGTCTGCAAGACCGGGTTCCGCAGTTGTCGCCGGCTGGGTGTTGCCGCGCCGTGACATCCAGGCACGCTCAGCCGGCATAGACTGGTCGATATCCGGTGCCCCTTCCGTTGCCCGGATGGTGAGTTATCGCGCTCTTGCGTCCAGTTGTGAGTGTTGCCGGTGGTCCGGACGAGTCGCATCAGTGCTCCAGCAGTTTTGTTGGCTTTGTCGATCGCAGCAGTCCTGGGCGGCTGTGCAGGACGTCCGTCGCAGGGCGTGCTTGTTCCGACAGCGCAGGTCGCCCCCGGAAACACAAATGTCCCGATCTACGTCGTCACCAATCGCAAGCGATCCGACGTCGATCCCGGTGAGATGTTCAGCGGGGACCGTTCGGACGAGTTGTCCTTTGCCGAGGTGACTGTCTCGATCCCGCCAGATGCCGCGCGGAAGATCGGCGAAGTGCAGTGGCCCGCGAGCCTGCCCGGCGACCCCCAACGGGATTTCACGACTGTGTCGGCCGACTATCTCGACAAGACGCATTTCGCTGCGTCTGTCGCCGCGGCGATGAAGCAGTCCGGTCGCAACAAGGTGCTTGTCTTCGTCCACGGCTTCAACAACCGCTTCGATGATGCGGTCTATCGCTTCGCGCAGATCGTGCACGACTCCAAAGTGCCGGTCGTTCCCGTGCTTTTCACCTGGCCATCGCGCGGCGAGCTGAGGCTGCGCGCGTATACCTATGACCGGGAAAGTGCCAATTTTTCGCGTGACGCGCTCGACAATCTGTTGAGCACGCTCGACGCCTCGCCTGCCGTCGGCGAAGTTTATCTTCTGGCTCATTCGATGGGCAATTGGATCGCACTGGAAGCACTGCGAACGCGGGCGATCCGCGCCCCGGCTGTCGCGTCGAAGCGCAGCAAGCTGAAGAATGTGATGCTGGTGGCACCCGACGTGGATGTCGATGTCTTCCGCTCGCAACTGAACCGGATGAGCGGCGCGCGGCCCCCCATCTCGTTGTTCGTCTCGCGTGACGACGGCGCGCTCTCGCTGTCGAAGACGATCTGGGGAGACGTCGCCCGCCTGGGCGATATCGACCCGACCCAGGAGCCTTATCGAACTGAGCTCGCGCGCGACCGGATCGACGTCTACGACCTGACGAAACTGGCGGTCGCCGGCGACGACGCCCACGACCGGGCTTTCGAGCAGGTAGGCCCGGTTGTCGCAATGATCCGCCAACGCATGGCCCAGGGCCAAGCGCTGGGTGAACAGAAGGCGGCCGCGGGCCCGCTCGCGCGGCTTGCGGAGTAGCGCGAGAGGCAGGCCCTGCCTGGCTTTTTCATGGCGACGTGTCGACGAGGCCGTGACGTCTCAGGCGTAGGCCACCCAGCCGCGGAACGTGAAGCCGGTATAGAACAGGGTCGGGTCGGAGAAGCCTGCGTCGCGCAAGATCACGACGTCCTGCTCTGGTGCCAGAATGCTCAACTGGCCGTCGACCGCCTTTCGCGCGGCGGCCGCCTTGTCGGGCTCGACTCCGGCTGCGGCGAGAAAGGCCGAATAGCGCGAGAGCCAAAGCGGCCGTTCATCGTCGTTGCCGGGGATGCTGAAATGGGCCGCGACGAACGGCGCGCCGGGCTTGAGGCGGCGGCGGATTTCGGACGCTATTCGCAGCCGTTCCTCGACATCGACGAAATGCAGGGTCAACAGGCACGTCGCGCCGTCGAACGGCCCCTCCGGCGCATCGTCGATATAGCCTTGATGCAGATGCGCGCGCGACACGAGCGGGCCCAGCGTCTGCTTCGCGAGATTCAGCATCGCCGCGGACGGGTCCACGCCATCAAAGGTCCAGCGCGGCTGCGCTTGCGCAAAGGCATTCAGCTCCAGGCCGCCGCCGGCGCCAAGAACAAGTATTCGCGCATCTTCACGCGCACGCTCGCCCAAAAGGATCGCCGCCATGGACAGCATCGAATTGTAGCCGGGAACAAACCGTGGCGGCCCTTCGGTGTACTTCGCCACCATCTGCGGATCGGAGAACGCGTTTTGAATGTCGGTCACGATGTTGTCCTGCTGAGGGGAGTCGGTCACGCGTGATGCGCGCTCATGCTGTGAAGCTTTCGCGCACCCAGGCGCTTGCGCAGATCGTCGCTCAGCATCGCCAGCGACACTTCGGCAAAGCGCGACAGCAACAACGCCTCTGCATCGTCAAAGGCCTGATCGAGCGCGGCATTGACGGCCTGCTCGACCAGGCAGCCAGGCGCCTCGGTCCGGTTGCCCATGGCCAGAATCGAGGGGCTGCCGAGCGCGGTGTAGACATCGCGCAGCGTCACCTTCGACAGATCGCAAGCCAGCGTCCAGCCGCCGCCGTGCCCCTTCTCGGAGCGGACGTAACCGAGGTCGCGCAGGCCCGCCATGATGCGGCGGATCACCACCGGGTTGGTGTCCATGGCCTTCGCCAGGGTCTCGGACGTGAACGGGCCAGGCTGCTGCGCCATGTGCAGCAGGACGTGGAGCACGCCTGATAATCGGCTGTCTCGCTTCATGTAACTTCATATGTTACATGATGGCGCCGAGGTCAACCCGTTTCGGTGCGAGCGTAAGGGGCGCGTTGCCATCCCGCGCCCGTTTTGCCCGACGGGTCAACGTCGCCGCAGACCGCCTAAGCCATTGATCCCGCTCATGCCGTCTACTGTGCATGGGGTTGTTTTCGACATTTTTGCTTTGGGGACACAACAGCCGCGGGCTGAACCGGATCTCATCCGGCTCTGCCGCTACTTCATCACCCGCAGGCCCTTGGTCGTAAACCGCTGCGTCTTGCCGCCGGGGCGCACCGGTCGCCGTGTGCCGGCGGCCTTGCCGGTGCCGGGCGGCTGATGCGCGGGCACGAGCTGGTCGGGACGCGAGCCGATCAGGTCGCGGCGGCCCATCTCGATCAAGGCCTCGCGGAGCACCGGCCAATTGTCGGGGTCGTGATAGCGCAGGAAGGCCTTGTGCAGCCTTCGCTGGCGCAGGCCCTTGATCGCCTCGACCTTGTCGCTGCCGCCGCGGCGTACGCCGCGCAGCGGGTTGACGCCGGTGTGGTACATCGCGGTTGCGGTCGCCATCGGCGAGGGCAGGAAGGTCTGCACCTGATCGGCGCGATAGCGGTTCTTCTTGAGCCAGAGCGCGAGGTTCATCATGTCCTCGTCGGTCGTGCCCGGATGCGCCGCGATGAAATAGGGGATCAGGTAATATTTCTTGCCGGCCTGCTCGGCCGCGGCATCGAACATCCGCTTGAACTGGTTGTAGGCGCCGATGCCCGGCTTCATCATCTTGTCGAGCGGGCCGCGCTCGGTATGTTCAGGGGCGATCTTCAGATAGCCGCCGACGTGATGGGTGACGAGCTCCTTGATGTATTCGGGGCTCTCGACCGCGAGGTCGTAGCGCACGCCCGAAGCGACCATCACCTTCTTGATGCCCTTGGTCTCGCGCACCTTGCGATAGMGCCGGATCAGATCGTCATGCGAGGTGTTGAGGTTCGGGCAGATCTCCGGG
>NZ_JBFRFR010000124.1:0-14685 GCF_052114925.1 Bradyrhizobium sp. 2TAF36
ACATCACATCATCGTGGTCGCCTGGATGAACGAGGAGGGCTCGCGCTTCGCCCCGGGGATGATGGGCTCGGAGGCCTTTACCGGCGAGCGCGACATGGACGCGATCCGCGCCGCGCGCGATGCCGACGGCGTCAGCGTCGGCGAGGCGCTCGATCGCTTCCACCAGGCTTTTCCTGTTATGCCGCACAGGCCGCTCGGTTTCGCCGCCAGTGCCTATCTCGAATTGCACATCGAGCAGGGACCGCTGCTGGAGGCGGCCGGCTGCACGATTGGGGTCGTCACCGGCATCCAGGGCAAGAAGACCTTTCAGGTGGTGGTCGAGGGTGCCGAGGGACACGCTGGCACACTGGCGCAGCGGGAGAGGCGAGATGCGCTCGCGGCCTTTGCGCGGATGGCGTCGGCGCTCCATGCGGAGATCGGCACAATCGATGCCGAGATCAAGTTCACCATCGGCCGCGTTGTCGTGGTTCCGAATGCGCCGTCGGTGGTGCCGTCACGCGTCAGCTTCAGCATCGATCTGCGTCACCCTGACAATGCGGTGCTCGATGCCGCGGGTGTGCGTATCGCGATTCTTTGCCAGGAGAACGCTGCACCTTGCATGGTCACGGTGACGCCGCTCGTCAATGCACCGTCAAACGCTTTCGATCCGCGCCTGCGGGCAAGCATCGCAGAGGCCGCGCGAGAGCAGGGGCATTCCGCCATGGAAATCCTCTCCGCCGCCGGTCACGACGCCCGTCATCTCGCCAAAATCTGCCCGGCTGCGATGATCTTCATTCCCTGCCGGGACGGTGCGAGCCATGTGGAGCACGAATGGGCCGAGCCGGCTGATGTCGCCGCCGGCGCGTCAGTCCTGGCGCAGGTGCTGCGAGAGATTGCGTTCACCGCACAGTCCTTCGCCGCGGGATATGCGGAGAGGGGATGACGGAGATTGTCCGGGAGCACTATCGCGAAGCGATGGCACGTCTCGGCGCCGCGGTCAGCATCGTCACGACCGATGGTCCCGCAGGTCGCGCGGGCTTCACTGCGTCCGCGGTCTGCAGTGTCACCGACGATCCGCCGACACTTCTGGTGTGCATGAACCGCTCATCTTCGGCGTACGTCAGCGTGACCGGCAACAACGTGGTGTGTGTCAACGTGCTATCGGCTCAGCAGGAGCCACTGTCGCGGTTATTTGGCGGCAAGGTGTCCGTCACGGAACGGTTCGCGTCGGCGATGTGGTCGACGCTCGAAACCGGAGCACCCGTTCTCCCCGACTGCGCGGTTGCCTTCGACTGCCAGATCGCCAGTGTCACCACGGTCGGCACGCACGATGTCTTGTTCTGCCGCGTCGTGGCGCTGCGGAGATATGGTCTGACGGAGAACTTGATCTATCTTGGCCGCGCCTACCACTCTGTACGGACGTGCTCCAACTGAGGTTGCCCACGGGGCGTGCAGTTCTAGGCGCCGTCCCTCAGAAGCGTCTCAATGTGCCGCGCTGCCCTGAGCAGCGTGCGGTCGCGGCCGCGCCCGACGATCATTTGCAGGCCGAACGGAAGTCCGGCCGCGTCGGTGCCGCACGGAATCGAGATCGCCGGCAGCCGGGCGTGATTGACGAAGGGCGTGAACACGGCATGCCCGCGCGGGCTGGCGGGGTGGCCGCCGATCATGTCGGGCCCAAGCTGGGTGAACGGCCAGGCGACGCAGGGGACCGTTGGCGTGAGCAGCAGGTCGGCCTCGGTGAAGAAGGCTGCGAACGCATTGGCGATCGCGGTGCTTGCGACCAGCGCGCCAGCGACGTCGGTGCCAGACCAGGACAGCCCCCGCTCGATCTGTTTGGCGATATCAGGATCGAAGACGGTCGGATCCTTGCGAAACGCATCGCCATACAGCGCGGCGAGCCCCGCATGCTGAAGCGGCATGATGGCCTCTTCCGTCGCGCCGGCTGGCCAAACGGGATCGCGATGGATGATACGCAAACCTGTAGAGGAGAGGCGGGCGATAGCGGAAGCCAGCCCGTTAGCGACGACATCATCGACGGCGACGTCAAGTCCGAGACGCGGTGAGAAGGCGATGCGCAGGCCGGCGATGTCTTTGGCTTCTTGAGCGATGTCGGCTGAATCCGGGTCTCGCGGATCGGCCCCCGCCATGGCTTCGAATGCCAGCATGATATCGCTGACATCAGCAGCGATAGGTGCGATGACGGAGAGGCCGAAGAATGGTTCGGCGAATCCGGGCCCATAGGGGATCGCGCCATAGGACGGCTTGAAACCGACGACGCCGACATGGGCCGGAGGCCTGCGGCTGGAGCCGCCGGCATCGGTGCCGATCGCGAGCGGCACGAGGCCGGCCGCAACAGCAGCGGCGGGTCCGCCGGACGAGCCGCCTGGGGTCAACGCGTGACCGAGCGGATGGCGCGTGGGCCCGTACAGCTGTGAGACGGTGACACCCTTGCTGGCGAATTCGGACGTCGCGCCGATGCCGACGACGACCGCGCCGGCATTGCGTAACCGTTCGATCGCGATCGCATCGCGCTGTGCGACGAAATCGGCAAACAGGCGCGAGCCTTGCGTGATGCGCCAGTCGCCGACCCAGATGTTGTCCTTGACGATGATGGGAACACCAGCCAGTGGCATTGTCTCACTGGCGCGCACGCGCTCTTCGACCGCAGCGGCATCGGCAAGCGTGCGCGCGGAATCAATCGTCACCACCGCGTTCAACGCCTTGCCGGCCTCGATCCGCGCGAGCGCGGCCTTTGAGGTCTCGATGGCGCTCGTCCGTCCGGACGTTACTTCTGCCGCAATCTCGCGTGCGCTATTTGCCGGCATTGTCATGGCCTCCCCAGATCAGTGCCAATGTGCCGCAGAGGGCAATGCAGGCCAAGGCGAAGAACGCCGCGCCAAGGCTGGCCGCGCCATCCAGGATCGACACCAGCGCCGGCGCGGCCAGCAGGCCCGCGTAGGATGCCGTCAGCACCGCGCCGGTGGTCTCGCCAATCCGGTCCTGAGGGGCGAGGCGGGCGATCTCGGCGATGAAGACGCCGTTCCAGCCTGACGCTGTGAGGCCGAACACCGCGGCAATGGCGAACTGGCCGGTGCGGCCGAGTGAGGCGCCGTCGAGGCCAAGCAACGCGGCGCAAAAGGCCATGCCGAGGCCAATGACGACGAGAACCCCGCGCGAGGCGTTGAGGCGCATGACGACAAAACCCCAGCCGAGCCGGCCGACGAGGCCGCCGGCTTGCGCGCAGGCGAGCGCCATGCCGGCCTCGATGTGGCTGAGCCCAAGCTCGCGGGTGCCGAGCGTGACGAAGACGGTGTTGAGCGACACCTGCATCGCGCTGAACGGCATCGAGGCCAGCGCCAGCATCGCGATCCGACGATCTGCAGTCACGAGGGCCAGCCGCGCGCGAAGATCAAGTTCCGGAGGAGGTACGGCCTTGTCGGCATAGGCGGGCCGCATCCATTCGAACAGTGCGATCGCGAGCAGAGCACAGACTCCGACCGCCGCATAGCACCAGGCTGGTCCAAGCGCGATCGCGATCGCGGGCAGGACCAGCGAACCGCAGATGGCACCGATCTGATTGCCGGTCTGGCGCACCGAGAAGACGAAGGCGCGCCGCTCGGCGGTCACGAGCCGCGCCAGCAACGCCGCGCTTGCCGGCGTCTCGGGCCCGAAGGCAAGGCCGAGGCAGAGGCCCGCAGCCAATAGGGCCGCGGTCGATCCGAACGACGCCAGCGCCATGCTGACGACGATAGCCGCCGCACACAGGCTCGCGATCCGGAGCGAACCCATCCGCGCAATGAAGCCTCCGCCCCAGAACGAGGCGGGAATGCCGACGGCGAACACCGCACATGAGAACATCGAGAGCTGCCAGACCTCGATATGGGCACGGGGCGCGACCACGCCGGGCGCGAACAGGGCCAGCGCCACCAGGGCCTGAAGCGAGGTCATCGCCGCCAGGGCCGGCAGCAGCGCGGGCGCTGGCCGAATGGCGGTGTTTCCGTCTAACATGGCGGCGCGCTCAAGGGAGGGACAGCAAGGTGGCAGGCGGCATTTCCATTCACGCGGTCGATGTGGCGAGCGGGCGCCCGGCGCAGGGGCTGCGCGTCGAGATCTGGCGGATCGATCCGGACTCCTCGCGCGTCGCCGACGGCCGGCTCGGCGCCAATGGCGTGCTCGATCACCCCGTTGCGCAAGGCGCTGGTGTGACGGCGGGCGAATACGAGGTGCTGTTTCATCTCGGCGAGTTCTTTGGCGACAGCGACGGTTTTCTCACGGTGACGCCGTTCCGCTTCCGCATCAAGAACGTTGACGAGCATTTTCATCTGCCGCTGAAATTCACCCGCTGGGGCTATTCGCTATTCCGGGGCGCCTGATCAGTTCGTCAGCCGCCGCGACAATCCGGTGACGCGCTCCATGACCGCGACCAGCGCGACGGTCGCGATGATCAGCACGCCCGACAGAGCGGCGATAGTGACGTCGAGTTTGCCCTCGAGATCCTGCCACATCCGGATCGGCAGCATATCGGTGGCGGCATCGCGCAGGAACAGCGACACCGGCACGTTGTCGAAGGACGACATGAAGGCGATGAAGGCACCCGCGATGATGCCCGGCCGGATCAGCGGCAAGACGATGCGGCGGAACGTGTAGAGCCGGCTCGCGCCCAATACCGCCGAGCTTTCGAGCAGGGTCGGCTCCAGCTGGGCGAGTGCTGCGACCGTATTGCGTACCACATAGGGAACGCAGACCACGGTGTGGCCGATCACCAGCGTCAGCGGCGAGACCGGCATGCCGACCAGCGAGAACAGCATCAGCGCGGCGAGGCCGAAGGCGAGTGCCGGCAGCACCAGCGGCGACATGAAGAGGGAATCGAGCAGCCGCGCCGATAGCGCCCGCGACCGCGAGATCGCGAGCGCGGCCGCGACGCCGAGCACGACCGACAGGCCCGTTGCCCACAGCGCCACGATCAGGCTGTTCTTGGCCGCGAAATGCAGCTGCCAGGCATTCCACAGCTCGGCGTACCAGCGCAGCGAATAGCCCGGCGGCGGGAATCGCAGCGAGAAGCCGCTGGTGAAGGAGACGATCAGCACCACTAGCGAGGGCGCGATGATGATGATCAGCGCGATGATCGCGATGACCGTCATGACGAATTCGAAGCTGATCGCCTCAAGAGTGCGCCTGCGACCGCTCATCATGCACCCCCATAGCCGCGCGAGAGGCGGCCGAGCGTGGTGAAGACGGAGACGACCGCGAGCACGGCGAGCAGGAAAATGATCGAGATTGCCGACGCAAACGGCCAGTTCTGAAGCGTGGAGGCCTGCTGATAGAGATACATCGGCATGAACAGCATCTGGCCGCCGCCGATCAGCGACTGGGTGATGAAGGCGGTGATCGCGGCCGCATAGGTCAGCGTGCAGCCGGCGATCACGCCCGGCAGCGACAGCGGCAGCACGACCCGGAAGAAGGTTCGCCAGCTTCCGGCGCCGAGCGAGCAGGAGGCGTCGTCGAGATTGGGGTCGATGCGGCCGAGCGCGGTGATCAGCGGCAGCGTCATCAGCGGCATCTGGACCTGCGCCAGCGCGATCACCACGCCGAACTGGGTGTAGAGCAGTTTTAACGGTGTATCGATGATGCCTAGGGATTGCAGCGTCGCGTTGATGATGCCTTGCCGTCCCAGGATCACGATCCAGGCGAAGGTGCGCACCACAACGCTGGTGAGGAGCGGCAGCAGCACGATCAGGATGATGATGGTCTGAAGCCGCGGCCCGACCCGCTGATAGAGCCAGGCAATGGGAAAGCCGAGCACGAGGCAGACGGCCGTCACCTCGGCCCCCAGCAGCAGCGTCGAGCCGAGAACGCTGAGGCTGAAAGGATCGGTGAGGAAGTGCAGATATTGGCCGAGCCCCCAATGGAGCGCGGCCGTGTCGTTGTGCAGAGAGAGCCAGAGCAGTTGCAGCAGCGGTGCGACGAAGAAGACCAGGAAGAACAGCGCCAGCGGCGCTGCCAATCCCATTCCGTAGGACGTCACGTCCTTTGATGCCGGTGCTGCGCCCATGGCCAGATCCTCAAAGCTCCTAGATCTTGATCTCGCGGTTGAAGCGCTCGATCCAGGCCGAGCGCTGCTCGTTGATCTTCTTCCAGTCCTGGAACACGAACTTCTGCTTCAGGTCGGCGGTGTCCTTGGCGAGCACGCGCGCGATCTCGCCACCCATCGTGACCTTGGAATTGGTCGGCACGATCAGATAGGGCGGGTTCATCAGCGTGGTCTGCACCTCCGGCGTCAGCGACGCCTCGATCAGCTTGAAGGCGAGCTCGCGGTTGGACGAGTTCTTGACGATGTGGATCGTGGTCTTGAAGGCGATGGCGCCTTCCTTGGGCGCCACGAACTCGACCGGCACGCCGCGGGCTTTGAGGATCTGGATGGCGTTGAAATTGCCGGGCGAGATGTCGATCTGGCCCTGCTGGAACAGGGTTGCGAGCGCGCCGGGATTGGCGGCCACCGCGGCAAGATTGGGCTTGAGCTCTTCGATCGCCTTGAAGCCGGGATCGACATTGGCCTCCGAGCCGCCGCGCATCTTGGCGATCTCCACCAGCCAGCCGGTGCCGAGCGTCGAGTTGAGGTTGGTGATGCCGACGCGGCCCTTGAACTCCGGCTTCCACAGATCGGCCCACGAGGTCGGCGGCGTCTTGACGGCTTCGGGATTGTAGGTGAGGCCGACCACCTGGAAGAACGGGGCGGGGCCCATCGGCTCCTGCGCCTCGCTGATCAGGTCCTTGTAATAGGCGCTCTTCTCGACCGGATAGGGCTCGACCAGGTCCTGGCCGATCGCGACAAGCGCAGGGCCCGGATCGTGCAGCATAACGTCGATCGGCGGATTGGCCTTGGCGGCATTCACCTTCGCGATCTGGTCGACCGACAGCATCGGGTCGAGCACCATCGCGGCGTCGGCGTTCGCCTTGCGGAAGGCCGGCACCAGCACGGCCTTGTGCGCCTCTTCCCAGCTCCCGGTGAAGGTCGCAAACACCAGCGGGCGGGCCTGGGCGAAGCTCAGCCCGGGCAACGCCTTCATGGCGCCGAGGGTGAGCGCGGTCGTCATCAAGCTTCGGCGGTTGAGGATCATGTCGAACTCCCTATGGACTATATGAATGGATCTAAAGCGTTGCGGGGAAAGCGTTGGYGAGCGACGGAGCGAGTGGGGCAAGGCGCACCGCAGCGCCGTTCTCAAGCGCGCGCGTCTCGCCGATGCGCGCCTGGGAGACTTTGACGCCGGAGCCGTCGGCGGTCTTGATCTCGTGGACGACGGTGGCCCCGAGCGGCAGCGACATGCCGACCACGCCGGCAAAGCCGGCCTCGTCGCCTACGAATTGCAGATGCTCGGGGCGGATGCACACCGTGACGCGGCCGCCCTCGGTGAGGGCGCCGCCCGCGGGCCGCGCGATGATCTCCGCGCCGGCATCGAGCCGCACTTTCGCAGCGGTGCGGTCCGCCGAGACGACTACGCCGGGCATGCGGTTGCTGGAGCCGACAAAAGTGTTCACGAACAAAGTCTGCGGGCGATCGTAAACGTCGGACGGCGATCCGAACTGCTCGAGCTTGCCGTGGCTCAGCACGGCGACGCGGTCGGCCATCGACAGCGCCTCTTCCTGGTCATGCGTCACGATCAGCGTCGTGATGCCGGAGACCCGCTGTAGCCGCTTGACTTCGATCTGCATGTCGAGCCGCAAATTCTTGTCGAGCGCCGCAAAGGGCTCGTCCAGCAGCAGGATCGACGGCTTGATCGCGAGCGCGCGGGCGAGCGCGACGCGCTGCTGCTGGCCGCCGGAAAGCTGCCGCGGCAGCCGCTCGGCCATCGACGGCAGTTGCACCAGTTCCAGCAGGCGCTGCGCCTCGCGCTGACGCGTCGCCTTGTCGATGCCGCGCGCGGCGAGCCCGTAGCCGACGTTCTCGCTGATCGAAAGGTGCGGAAACAGCGCGTAGTTCTGGAACACGATGCCGACGGCGCGACGGTTCGGCGGCAGCGCATCGACGATGTCGTCGCCGATGATGATCCGCCCCTGGCTTTGCACAATGAAGCCGGCGATGATGCGCAGCAGGGTGGTCTTGCCGCAGCCGGACGGGCCGAGCAGGGCGATGATCTCGCCGCCCTTGATGTCGAGATTGATGTTCTCGACCGCGAGCGCGCCGCTCGGATAGCGGTGGGTGACGGCGTCGATCACGAGCGAACGGCCGCCTTGCGTTTCAGCCATGATATTGCCTCCCGTTCTCCCGAGGAAGAAAGCAAGTCTCGTGCCCGCCGCGCTCGCCTTTCGATGGGAGGTTTGGCATTGTGGGGCGATGACGTCTGATCGATCGATTTGCAACCTCACTGCCACAACCCTTGCGCACGCCATTGCGGGTGGCGAGCTGTCCTCGCGTGATGCCGTCGAGGCGCATCTGGCGCGGATCGCGGAACAGGATGGGCAATTGTCGGCGTTCGTGACCGTCGATGCCGAGGGCGCTCGCCGTGCCGCGCAGGTCTGCGACGCTGCGCCCGCGCCGATCGGTCCGCTGCACGGGGTGCCCATAGGGATCAAGGACCTCACCGACACTTCGGGGCTTGCGACCACCTACGGATCTGTTCTGTTTCGCGACCACGTCCCGGCCGAAGACGATCTTGTGGTTGCGCGGCTGCGGAGCGCCGGCGCGATCATTCTGGGAAAGACCAACACGCCGGAATTCGGCTTCGGTGCGGTCTGCACCAATAAATTGTGCGGACCAACGCGCAATCCATTCGATACCGCGCTGACCTCCGGCGGATCGTCCGGCGGCTCCGCCGTCGCAGTCGCGGCCGGCATGGTGCCGCTGGCGCACGGCACCGATTTCGGCGGCTCGGTGCGCACCCCCGCAAGTTTTTGCGATGCCGCCTCGATCCGGCCGACGCCCGGCCGCATTCCGTCGCCGCGTCGGCCGCTCGGCTGGGACATGCTGGCCACCCACGGTTTCCTCGCCCGCAGCGTCGATGATCTCGAACTCGCGCTGTCGGTCTGTGCTGGAGGCGACGCGCAGGACCCGCTCTCGGCTGGCGTTATCAATGACGACCGGCTTGTCGCGGGACGTCGCCGGATCGCAGTGACGCCCGATTTTGGTGTCGCGCCCGTTGCGCGCGAGGTGCGTGCGCGCTTCGCCGCGGCTTGTGAGGCCTTGGCTGGCGTTGCCGATGTCGTACCATCCTCGCCCGATTGCGGCGGCGCGATCGAGACGTTTCGGACGCTGCGCGCCGCGCACATCGCCAACAGCTATGGTGACATGCTGAGGACGCGCCGTGCCGAGCTCACGCCGACAGTGATCTGGAACATCGAGGCCGGCGCAAGGCTCTCCGCGGAAGATTATCTCAACGCCGAGCGCCGCCGTACCGCGATCTACCGCAGCTTTCGCGAGCTGTTCGCGCGCGCCGATTTCCTGGTCGCGCCGGCGGCGTCCGTCTTTCCCTGGTCGAACGAGATCAGCGACGTCACCGCGATCGATGGCACGGCGCTGGAGACGCCGATCGACTATCTCGCCGTCACCTTCATCGTGTCGCTGGTCGGTTTCCCGGTGCTGACCTTGCCGGCGCGGCGAGGGGAGAACGAGCTGCCGTTCGGCATCCAGATCATCGCGCCGCAGGGGTGCGAATCCCGCCTGTTTGCCTTCGGCCGTGCCATCGAAAACGAACTGGGCTTTTCGCATCGCCGGCCAAAGCTCCCCTAGCTGTCGCGATGCTCGAGCCGGGCGGCGAGCACATCGGCAAGGCCAATGGTGGGCTTGGCGGCGGGCCGCCGATACGTCCCCGCGGTTGCCTTGCGCAGGCGCAGGGCATGAAGCGCCTCCGCCTGCTTCACGGCCGCAACGACCTGATCGACGACGGGGACGGGAATCCGGTCGGCGACGCGTTCGGCAAGGCCGGAGAGCGGCGCGCCGGCGAAGATCAGGACATCGGCCTCGTCCTCGACGATGGCGCGCTGCGCGAGCGCGACGAGCAGGTCCTCCTTCTCGGCGCCGACCTCGGAGATCGCCTGGAAAGGTGTATCGAGCATGCGGATGCCGGCGCAGCGCTCCCACAGTCCGTGCGCACGGACGCATTCTTCGTACCAGGGCCCCAGCGCCTGGGCGAAGGTGACGATGGCGAAGCGGCGCCCGGCCATGCAGGCGGTCAGCATCGCGGCTTCCGCAAGGCCAATCACGGGAATGTCGAACGTCTCGCGCGCAGCGAACAGGCCGGGATCGCCGAAGGCGGCGATGATCGCGGCGTCGACCTTCGTGTGTTGTTCGGCCAGCATCTCCAGCGCGATGGCGCCACCGATCTGCGCTTCGGTGCGTGTTGCGATATAGGGCACGCCGCGCGTCGCGGTGCATGGGACAAGCTCGGTGCCGGGCGCGGCCGCGCGCTGCCCGACATCCGTCATCAACTGGGTGACCCCGGTGCTGGTGTTCGGGTTGAGCAGGAGCAGCTTCATGGTCACGCCGCCGTCTGCTTGGGCTGGGAGGGGGCGAGGACTTCCAGCAGGGCGGTGCCGGTGCGCCAGACATGGGCGCTGAGCAGGCGTCCGGCCGTTTCGCCGTCGCGCGCCTCGAGCGCGGCGAGGATACCGGCGTGCTCGTCGACCGAATTGCTCCAGCGACGGTCGGCGCCAAGCGCGAGATAGCGCGCGCGTTCGGCACGGGAAATCAGCGTCTCGTGCGCCTCGCGCAGCGGCGTGTTGCGCGCCATCCGGACGATGGTGTTGTGGATCTCGCCGTTGATCGCGAAGTACTCGTCGAGCTTGCCGTTGCGATGATGACCTTCCATGCGGGTCTGAAGCGTGCGCAAGCGGGCGAGGTCGCGCTCGGTGGCACGCACTGCGGCGAGTTCGGCGGCAAGCCGCTCGATGCCGGCCAGCGCCTCGAACAATTCCGAGATGCCGTCGACCGCGATGTCGGCGATGCGCGGGCTGCGGTTGGGTCGCAGTTCGATCAAACCCTCGGCCGCGAGCACCTTCATCGCCTCGCGCAAGGGCGTGCGCGATACGCCGAGCTCCTTCGACAGTCTGGTCTCCTGGGTCTGCGATCCCGGCGGCAGCTCGCCGCGGATGATCATCGTCCGCATCCGCGCGGCAGCGCGCTCATGCAGGCCCATCCTCTTGAGTTTGGGCGACTTTCGTCCCTTCGGGGTGTCCGACTTCTGCTGCACGCGCGCCTCGTTTCTTCAGTTCATCCTAGCCGTTTCCGGCCCCTTGGCTTGCCCAAAATACCGACGCATGTAGCTGAAAACAATGGCATAGCGCGCAAATTGTATGCAGCATGCAAAAACCGGATTGCGCTGCCGCGAAGGCCGACGGATGATCGCCGCATAACGCGCGAGATCGCGCGCCTTCGAAACGGAGTAAGCGATGCGGACGGGTTTGCGACTGGGCCTCGTGGTGATGGCGGCGATGTTCGGCGGAGGCGACTTGGCCATCGCGCAGACCGCGAAGATCAAGCTGGGTTACGCCAAATGCGCGCACTGCCTGCCGATGTCGCTGATTTCGGGCATGGCGAAGGGCGTCGAGGTCGAGGCCACCGGCTTCAACTCGGGCAACGACGTTCTCACCGCGCTGGTGTCGAAGAGCATCGACGTCGCGCAGGTCACGTACCTCCACTACATCACCGCGCTCGACAAGGGCTTTGACGTCGTCGCGGTGTCCGGCCAGATCAACGGCGGATCGGAATGCCTCTCATCGGCGAAGCTGAACCTTCCGCCTGAGGACTGGGCCACGTTCAAGGCGACCGTTGCGAAGGCGAAGAGCGACGGTCAGCCGCTGAAGGTCGCGGCCTCCCGCGGCAACGCGCAGGACATTCACATGCGCGGCGCGTTCCTGAAGCAGGGCGTCGATCCCAACAAGGACATCCAGTTCATCAACATTCCGAACCCGTCCGACCATCTCGCGGCCCTTCAGCGCGGCGAGGTCGACATGATCTGCTCGGTCGAGCCGTTCGCCTCGCAGATCCGGCTTGCGGGTGCCGGCAAGCACTTCGTGCTTCCTTACGACCAGGCGGCCGGTAATCTGACCAACCTGATTGTGACCCGCTCGGATGTCATCGCAAGCCAGCGCGCCGGCGTGCAGGGCGTCGTCACTGCGGTCGTCGAACTCGACAACAAGCTGATCGCCGACAAGTCCCTGTGGATCGACGTCATCAACAAGCTGACCGGCCTCGACAAGACGGTGGCGACCGAGGCGCTGAAAAATGCCTCGCCGGACCCTGCGATCCATCGTTCGCAGACGCTCGCGATCGCCGCGATGATGCGCGACCTCAAATACATTTCGAAGGACGTGTCCGCGGAAGCGGAGAAGAACRTGGACTATTCGTTCCTGGAGCAGGTCACGGGAAAGGCCAAGAATGACCTCGGTTACTGACACGGCTCCAGCCAGGCCGGCGTTCCGGCTGACGCGGGCGTTCCAGGGGCTCGAGCGCGTCGTGGTGCCGGCGCTGCTGATCGCAGGCTGGGAAGCGTTTGCCCGCAGTGGCGTGCTTCCGCCTGCGCTGCTGCCGGCGCCGAGCGCGGTGCTGCATGCGCTCGGCGACTGGGTGTTCGGCTTCGACGAGACCACGCAGACCTATTCCGGGCACTGGCTGCGAGATGCGCTCGCCAGCGCCTTGCGTGTGTCCGGCGGCTTCGCACTGGCAAGCCTGCTCGGCATCCTCGCCGGCGTCGCCATCGGCTGGTCCCGGCTGTTCGAGAAGACGCTGGAGCCGACGCTGCAGATGCTGCGGCCGATCCCGCCGGTGTCCTGGATCCCGCTCGCCATCATCTGGTTCGGCATCGCCGACAAGCCGGCGATCTTTCTTGTCTTCTTGGGCGCGTTCTTTCCCGTGCTGATGAACAGCATCCACGGCGTGAAGACTGTGGACCACAATCTCGTGCGTGCCGGTGCGATGATGGGGGCGAGCCAGCGGCAGATGCTGACCGACATCGTGCTGCCCGCGGCGCTGCCCTCGATCTTCGCAGGCCTGCGCATCGCGGTCGGATCGGCCTGGATGCTGACGGTCACGGCCGAGATGGTCGCGGTCAAGAGCGGCCTCGGCTATGTGCTGTGGGATTCTTACTACTTCCTGCGCTACGACATCGTGCTCGCGGCGATGATCTCGATCGGGCTGCTCGGCTATCTCTCCGACCTCGGCCTCAAGGCGATCATGGCGCGTACGCTGCGCTGGCAGCAGACAACCACCGTGCAGGGCAGGGCGGGCTGATGGCGGCAATCGAGCTTCGCAACATCGTAAAAGTGTTTTCCGACAAGCGGCGCGGCCGTGACCTGCTGACGCTGGACAACATCGATCTCGACATTGAGGCCAATGATTTCGTTTGCCTGCTCGGCCCGTCCGGCTGCGGCAAGTCGACCTTGCTCAACATCATCGCCGGATTCGAGCAGGCGACCTCCGGGCGGACGCTGGTCGACGGCAAGCAGGTCGAGCGGCCCGGCCCCGACCGCGGCGTGGTGTTCCAGCAGCCGACCCTGATGCCGTGGCTGACGGCGATCGACAACATCGCCTTCCACCTCAAGCTCAAGGGCGTCAGCAAGGCCGAGCGGCACCATCGCGCCATGGAGTTCATCGATCTCGTGGGTTTGCGCGGTTTCGAGCACCATCATCCCYCCGAGATGTCCGGCGGCATGAACCAGCGCGTCGGCATCGCCCGCGCGCTGCTGATGAACCCGAGCGTCATCCTGATGGACGAGCCGTTCGCGGCGCTGGACGCCCAGACCAAGCTCGAAATGCAGGAAGAGCTGGTTGCGATCTGGCAGAAGCGGCGCTGCACCATCGTGTTCGTCACCCACAGCGTCGACGAGGCGCTGGTGCTCGGCAACAAGATCGTGGTGATGACCAAGCGGCCCGGCCGGATCCGCGAAGCCGTCAATTTCGACATGCCGCGTCCGCGCGACATCACCAGCCCCGAATTCAATGATGCAAAGCGCCACATCCTGTCCCTGATCCGGGAGGAGTCGACGCGCCTTGCGCAGGCGTCGTAGAGTAGAGCCATGCGCAAACGTCTCGGCATGATCACGCCGTCCTCCAATTCGGTGCTCGAGCCCGTCACCGCCGCGATGCTGCATGGCGTCGCTGATGTCACCGCGCATTTCTCGCGCTTCCGCGTCACCGAGATCGCGTTGGACGCCGCGGCGCTGAACCAGTTCGACGCATCGGTGATGCTGCCGGCGGCAGATCTGCTGGCGGATGCCAAGGTCGACGCCATCGCCTGGAACGGCACGTCGGCAAGCTGGCTCGGCATCGGCTGCGACAGGAGTCTCTGCGAAGCGATCACAGCGCGCACAGGCGTGCCTGCGACGACGTCGACGCTCGCCTGCATCGATGCTATCAGCGCGCTCGGCGCCAAACGGGTCGGTCTGGTCTCGCCTTATACGGATGACGTGCAGCGGCGGATCGGCGATGTCTGGGCCGCGGAGGGGATCGCCCCACATGCGGAGCGGCATCTCGGCCTGCGCGATAATTTCTCCTTCGGCGAGGTTGAGCCAGCGACAATCGCCGGCATGATCCGTGACGTAGCGTCTGATGGCGCCGACGCCGTGGTCATCCTCTGCACCAATCTCGACGGCGCCGCGCTGGCTGCAGCACTCGAACGGGAGTTGGGCATCGCCGTGCTGGACTCGGTCGCGGTCACGCTGTGGCGGACGCTCGAACTCGCCGGTGGCGACATCGCGGCCCTTACGGCGTGGGGC